>JAAAOD010000172.1 GCA_009908535.1 Verrucomicrobiota bacterium | reverse complement strand
CGAGGAAGCCGTGCGCGGGATCGAAGGCATCCGCGAGATAACCTCCACCGCCCGCGAGGGAAGCGGCGGCGTCTCCATCGAACTGGTTTCGGGCAGCAACCGCATGAAGGCCTTTCAGGAGATCGACCAGGCCGTCAGCCGCATCCGCACCTTTCCCGATGACATCGAGGAACCGGAGGTAAGCCTGCAGTCGCGCCAACGCGAGGTGATGGAACTCGGCCTCTACGGCCCCGTCGATATCATGGGGCTGCGGAAACTGGCGGAACGGCTGCGCGACCGTCTCCTCGCCCACCCTGAGATCACCCAGGTCAGCCTCGGCAACGTTCCCGATTACCGCACCCACGTGGAAATCCCCCGCGACCGCCTGCGGGAATACGGGCTCACCCTCGCCGAAGTCGCCCGCACCATCGAGCAGTCCAGCGAGGACATTCCCGCCGGCGCGCTCGAAACGGAGGCCGGGGAGATTCTGCTCCGCATGAAGGAACGGCGGCAATGGGCGGAGGAATACCGCAACATCGAAATCATCGCGGGCGCGGGCGGATCCGTAGTGAAACTTGGCGACATCGCCGAGGTACGTGACGGTTTCGAGGAGGCGGGTTTCCATTCGAAGTTCAACGAGAAACCCTCCGTGGAAATTCAGATTTACCGCGTCGGCGATCAGTCGCCCCTTGAAATCGCCGAGGCTGTCGAAGGCGTCCTTGCCGATCTGCAATCGACCCTCCCCGCTGGCGTGGAATGGCGGATCGACAGCAACAACGCGCGGGACTACCGACAGCGCCTGTCCCTTCTTCTGGAAAACGGATGGCTGGCCGTTCTCATCGTCCTGGCCCTCCTTGCGCTCTTCCTCGAGATAAGGCTCGCCTTCTGGGTCATGATGGGGATGACCATTTCCTTTGTCGGGGGACTGATCTTCCTCCCGCTGCTGGGGGTCAGTATCAACATGATCTCCATGTTCGGCTTCCTCGTCGTTCTTGGGATCGTCGTCGACGACGCCATCGTCGTCGGGGAGAACATTTACGAGCATCGCCGCCGCGCAGAATCCCCCGTGCACGCGGCCATTGCGGGCGTTCGCGAAGTGGCGGGGCCCGTCACCTTCAGCATCCTCACCAACGTGGTCGCCTTCATCCCCCTGCTTTTCATTCCGGGGGAAACCGGCAAATTCTGGTGGCCCCTCCCCGCGGTGGTGATCGTCATTCTGAGCCTTTCCCTGTTCGAGGCCCTCTTCATTCTGCCCGCCCACCTTGCCCACAGCAAAACCTCCGGAAAAAGCCGCGTCGGGGCGCGCCTGCACGGAGTACAACAGCGCTTTGCCAACGGTTTCCAGGGATTCGTCGACCGGAAGTTCCGCGCCTTTCTCAACCTGTGCTTGCGCAATCGCTACGTTACCATCGTCGCCGCCAGTGCCAGCATCTTCATCGTCGGCGGCTTCGGACTCAGCGGGCACATGGGCATGATCCTCATGCCGCAGGTTTCCGCGGACGAGATCGAAGCGGGCGTCAGCCTGCCCGTCGGCACCACCCCGGACCAGGCCGCGCGCGTCGCCAACGAGATCACCGCCTCGACCAGCCGCATGTTTGCGGAACACGACCTTCACAAAGTGGCCGAGGGCATCAAAACCAACGTGCGGGGACAGAGCTTCATCGATGTGGAAATCGTCATGAGGCCGCCGGACGAGCGCGACATGACGGCGGCGGAGGTGATCCGGCTCTGGCGTGATGAGATCGGCGATATTCCCGGTGTCGACCAGATCACCTTCGAGGCCGAACGGGGCCCCGGCGGCTGGCGTCAGGACATCAGCGTCGACCTCTCCCACAATGACATCGAGGTGCTCGAGGCCGCCAGCGAGGCCTTTGTGGAAGAGTTGGAAAGCTTCACGACGACGCGGGACGTGAATGACAACTACAATCGCGGCAAGGCGCAGCTGGACTTCCGGCTCCTTCCCGAAGGCCGCGCCCTCGGCTTCACCCCGGCAGAAGTCGGGCGCCAGTTGCGCGGGGCCTTTTACGGCGAACTCGCCCTGCGCCAGCTGCGGGGAACGAACGAGGTCGAAGTCCGCGTCAAGCTGCCGGAAAGCGAACGCAAGGACCTGTACCACCTGCAGGATCTCGTCCTGCGGGCGCCGGACGGGACGGAGGTTCCCCTTGTCGATATCGTCGAGGTTTCCCGCGGGGAAGCCTTCACGAGCATTTCCCGGCGCGACGGGCGACGCATCGTCACCGTTTCCACCGACGTCGAACCCAAGCGGGCCATCACGCGGGTGATCGAGGATATCCGCGCAGACGTTCTGCCGGGCCTGCGCGAACGCTTTCCCGGATTGACGTGGAGCTTCCAGGGCAGCCAGGCGGACATGCGCGAATCGACGCAGGCGTTGTGGGGCGGCTTCGGGCTCGCCCTCGGCGTCATGTACGCGCTGCTGGCCGTCGCCTTCCGGAGCTACGTGCAGCCGCTCATCGTCCTCGGCGCCATTCCCTTCGGTCTTGTCGGGGCCATTATCGGCCACCTGTTGCTTGGCTACGACCTTTCCCTCATCAGTCTCATGGGGGTCATCGCCCTTTCCGGCGTGGTCGTGAACGGCTCCCTCATCCTCGTCGAATTCGCCAACCGCCAACGGGGCGAACGCACCCCCTACGAAGCCGTGGAAATGGCCTCCCTGCGGCGCTTCCGCCCCATCGTCCTCACCACCATCACGACCTTCGGCGGACTCATGCCGCTGATCTTCGAGACGTCATTGCAGGCCCAGTACATCATCCCGATGGCGATCTCCCTCGGCTTCGGGATCCTCTTCGCCACCGCCATCATCCTCATCCTCGTCCCCTGCCTGTACCTTTTCTTCGAGGATGTGAAAGGCCTGCTGCGCAAGGATGCCTCCGACGGTTGATTTGCATTGCGAGGAAACCAGGACCTCGTTAAAAGGGCTCCATGTCCTACTACAGCACCACCACCATTCACGCCCCCTACGACGAGGTCCTCGACATGACTCGTAGCGCCCTGAAAAAACACGGCTTCGGCATCCTCTCCGAGATCGACGTCCACGAGAAGTTCAAGGAAAAGCTGGGAAAGGATTTCCGCCGTTATAAGATCCTCGGCGCCTGCTCCCCTGCACACGCCTATGAGGCCCTGCAATCCGAAGACAAGATCGGGACGATGCTCCCCTGCAACGTCATCGTGCAGGAACACGGGCCCGACCGCATCGAAGTCTCCGCCATCGATCCTGTCGCCTCCATGCGCGCGGTCGACAATCCCGGCCTCTCCGCCGTCGCCACCGAAGTGCAGGCCATGCTGCGCGAGACAATCGAGGAATTGGCGGAGTAGGTCGCGGCCCCCATGGTACCCGGGGCGGGGGTCGAACCCGCACTCCCTTAACGGGAACCGGATTTTGAGTCCGGCGCGTCTGCCAATTCCGCCACCCGGGCAACGGAAAGAACGCTGCAAAAGCGCGTTGGCCGGAGCAAGAAAATTGTCGGTTCCGCGAAACGCGCGCTTATTCGCGGACGAGGTTGGGTAGAGGCCCGCTTTCAGGGGCGCCCTGGGCGCGGGCGCGAGCGCGCAGACGCAGTCCCTGCAGGCGGATGAAGCCCCCGGCGTCATTGGGATTGTAATCGCTTTCCACGCCTTCCATGGAAGCGACGTCCTCATCGTAGAGGCTGAGCGGGGACTGTCGTCCGGTGGTGGTGATACCGCCCTTGTAGAGCTTGAGGCGGACGACGCCGCTGACGGTTTCCTGGCTTTTGTCGAAGAAGGCCTGCAGGGCCTCGCGCTCAGGAGCGTACCAGAAACCGTTGTAAACCCGTTCGCTGTATTTAGGGATGAGGCTGTCGCGCAGGTGGGCGAGGTCTCGGTCAAGAGCAAGGGACTCCAGCTGCCGCCGGGCATGAAGGAGGATCGTCCCCCCGGGGGTTTCGTAAACGCCGCGGCTCTTCATGCCGACGAAGCGGTTCTCGACGATGTCCACGCGCCCGATGCCGTGTTTGCCGGCCAATTCATTCAGGTGCCGCATGAGGTCGGCGGGCGCGAGCTCCTCGCCGTTGACAGCGGTGGGGTCGCCCTTCGCAAAAGTAATTTCGACGGTTTCCGGTGCATCCGGCGCGTCCTGCGGATCCACCGTCAGTTTGTACATGTCCTTGTTGTCCGCCGTGGTCGGGTCGAACCAGGGGTCCTCGAGAATCCCCGCCTCGTAGGAGATATGAAGAAGGTTGCGGTCCATGGAATACGGCTTCCGCGTCGAGGCCTCGACGGGAATGTTCTGCTCCTCGCAATAGGCGATCATCTCTTTGCGTCCGGGAAACTGTTCGCGGAAGACCGGCATACGCCACGGCGAAATCACCTGCAGGTCGGGAGCAAGGGCGGCATAGGCCAACTCGAAGCGCACTTGGTCGTTCCCTTTCCCGGTGGCCCCATGGGCGACGGCATCGGCCCCTTCCTTACGGGCGATGGCGATCTGGGCCTTGGCGATGAGGGGTCGGGCAATGGAGGTACCGAGAAGGTACTGGTTCTCGTAGAGGGCGTTGCCGCGGAACATCGGAAAGATGAAATCGGAAGCAAACTCGTCGACGAGGTCGACGGTGTAGTGGGCCGTTGCCCCGGTGGCCCGGGCTTTCTCGGCGAGGCCCTCCAGTTCCTCCTCCTGCCCGATATTGGCGGCGAAGGTAATGATCTCGGCCGAGAAATGGTCTTTGAGCCAGCTGACGAGGACGGAGGTGTCGAGGCCTCCCGAGTATGCGAGGACGATTTTCATGATGCTGAATTCGGTAGCGTTGCGGATTTCCCGAGAAGGGCGAGAATGGCTTTCTGTGCATGGAGGCGGTTTTCCGCCTGGTCAAAGACGATGCTGTGCGGCCCCCTGTAGATCCGCTCACTGACTTCCTCCCCCGGATGGGCGGGCAGGCAATGAAGGAAGAGGACCTCCGGACGGGCGCATTCCACCACGGACGTGTTGATCTGGTAAGGTTGCATGCGGCGCAGGCGCTGGTCGCGCTCCTCGTCGTCCCCCATGCTCACCCACACATCGGTGTAGAGGACATCCCCTTCCGCGGCCGCTTCGAGGGGATCCGTCGTGAAACGGTAATGACGACCCAGCCCGGCGCGCTGCAGCCATTCGTCCACCTGCGGATGCGGACGGTGTTCCCCGGGGCCGCAAAGCACGACCTCCATTCCGGCCATGGCCCCGCCGAGAATCCATGAATGGGCCATGTTGCTTCCACAATCCCCGTAGAAGACGATTTTGCGTCCCTTGAGGGAAGAC
The DNA here is from genome assembly GCA_009908535.1 of Verrucomicrobiota bacterium. Lineage (GTDB taxonomy): Bacteria > Verrucomicrobiota > Verrucomicrobiia > Opitutales > Oceanipulchritudinaceae > Oceanipulchritudo. Next base: position 21,515 of record JAAAOD010000172.1, on the reverse strand, counting down.
AACAGCTCCCCGGGTTTTCCCCAGCGCTCCGCGAGGGTGAACAAATCGGAGACGACCTGGCAGGGATGCAGCGCGTCGGTGAGGGCGTTGATGACGGGGACCGAGCCCTCGCGGGCGAATTCCTCCACGATGGAATGCTCGTAAGTGCGAATGATCAGCCCGTGCAGGTACCGCGAAAGCACCTTTGCGGTATCGGCGATCGATTCGCCGCGTCCGGTCTGCATACGGTTCTGGTCGAGGATCATCGCGTGTCCGCCCAGTTCGTTGATGCCGACCTCGAAGGAGACGCGCGTCCGCGTGGAGGATTTGTGAAACAGCAGCGCCCATGTCTGGCCGCGCAGCGGTTGATCCCCTTCCTTGCCGCGAGCCGCTTTCAGAGCGGCGGCGGCCTCGAGGAGATCGCTCAGCTGATCCGTACTCAGGTCGGGAATTTGCAGAAAAGAAGTCGGTTTCATGTGGATGGTTCGGTTCCAAGAACAAAATCGATGATTTCCACCGCTGTATCCAGATCCTGGGGACCGGCGGTCAACGGCGGCATGAGACGAATGGCGTCGTCGCCGCCCCGGACGACAAGCAGACCGTTTTCGCGGAGGCGGGCGGCGAGCGCGAGCGGGTCCCCGTGCACGGCGAGGGCGACATGGTAGCCGCGCCCGCGCCTTTCCTTCACCTTGTCGGAATGCTTGCGGACGAGCCCGTCGAGGGCCTCATGGAAAGGACCGCTCTGCACGGCGACGCGGTCGAGAAGGTTCTCCTGCTCCATGATATCGAGGACCGCGTTCGCTGCCGCACAGGCCAACGGGCTACCGCCGAAAGTGGTTCCGTGGGATCCCGGCTGAAAGAGATCGGTGAACGGCTCCCTCACCCAGGCCGCGCCGATCGGGTAACCGCCGCCGAGGCCCTTCGCCATGGCGATGGCGTCGGGCACAATGCCCGCTTCCTCGTAGGCGAAAAAACGTCCGGTGCGCCCGATGCCGCACTGTACCTCGTCGATCATGAGGAGGATCTTCCGCTCGTCGCAGAGCGCGCGCAGTCCTTTGAGAAATTCTGTCGTGGCGGGATAAATACCTCCTTCTCCCTGGATGGTTTCCACCATGATAGCGGCGACATCCTCGGTGGCCGCTTTGCGGAAGGCCTCAAGGTCATTGAAAGGCGCGTGGCGAAAGCCTTCCAGCAAGGGAGCGAAGCCCGTTTGCACCTTGGCCTGCGGAGTCGCGCTCAGGCCCCCGAAGGTGCGCCCATGAAATGAGTTTTCGGCGGTGAGAACGACGTGTCTTCCCCCTTCCCCTGCGTTCCGGCGCCGACCCCAGAGGCGGGAAAGCTTGATGAGAAATTCGTTCGCTTCCGCGCCACTGTTGCAGAAGAAGGCCTTCCCGGGACCGGCCTTTTCGGCGAGGCGCTGGGCGAGGCGGCCTTGGCCGGGAACGTGGAAAAGGTTGCTCACGTGGACCAGTTCCGCCATCTGCTCCGTCATCCGGCGCGTCCATTCGGGATGGCAATGGCCGAGGGTGTTCACGGCGATGCCGGAAGTGAAATCGAGATAACGGCGATTCTCCGCATCCCAGACATAACTGCCTTCCCCGCGAACCAGCGTGAAGGGGGCGGTCCCATAGGTCGGGAGCACATGGGTGGCGTATTGGTCCGCAACTTTGGCGGAGGTTACTTTTCTGGCGGTCCTCGATGGCATCTCAGCTTTCTTCTCCGGTTCTCCGGACGATCTCCGTCCCGATCCCCTCGTCGGTGAAAATTTCCAGCAGGACGCTGTGGGGGAGGCGTCCGTCGATCAGGTGCACGCGATGAACGCCCCTCTCAAGGGCGAAAAGGGCGCTCTCTACTTTCGGCAACATCCCCGTACCGATCACGCCGGACGTGCGCAGTCCCGGCACTTCCTCCCGGCTGAGGCTGGAAATGAGGGTGGACGGATCGGCCGGATCGCGTAACAGGCCCGGCACATCACAAAGGTAAACGAGGCGGCGCGCGCCCACGGCGGCGGCGAGGTGCGCGGCGGCGGTATCGGCATTGGTGTTGTAGACCTGCCCAGCGCCGTCCGCCCCCACGGGCGATACGACGAGCAAACGTCCCTCCCCGAGACGTTCCCGAAGGGCCCCGGCATTGACCCCGACCACCTTGCCGACGAAACCCAGATCCACGGGATTGCCGGAGCCGTCCTGCTGCAGGCGCTCGCACTGGAAAATGTCCTGCCCGCGAATGCCTACCGGTCGGCCGCCCTTGGCTTCAATATTGCCGCAGATACCGGCGTTGATCTCTTCATTGAGGGTCCGCTCCACAATAGAAACAGTGGCCTTGTCGGTGAAGCGGAGGCCGTCTTTCCAGACCGGTTCAATGCCCGCCCGCTGCATCGCCTTGTTGATCGCGGGCCCGCCTCCATGCACGACGATGACATGGATTCCCACCGTGGCGAGAAAGGCGAGGTCCATGGCCACGCCCTCGCGGGCCTGTTCGGTGTCGAGAAAGGAGCCTCCGAATTTGACCACGAAAATGCTGTCCCGGAAACGCTGCACGTAGGGAAGAGCTTCCAGCAGCACTTCCGTTTTCCGTTGAATGCTGAGATCACTTTCCATCATTCGGATTTATTGAAATCGACATAGCCCTCGCTCAGGTCGGTGGCGAGCAGGCGCGCCGTTCCTTCGCCCTGCCCGAGCCGGAGAACGATGCGGAATCGCGGTTCCGCGACCATCCTCTGCCATTGCGGTTTGTTTTCGATGTGGCAATGGCCGCGCGTGAACACTGGGACCTCCTCCCCTTCTCCAGCGGGGGCATAGCCCAGCGTGACCGTTTCTTCGCCCAGCCGGGCTCCGCTGTAGCCGAGGGCGTCCATGATCCTGCCCCAGTTCGGGTCGTTGCCGTACCACGAGGTCTTCACAAGGAGGGAATTGCCAATGGCACGGGCCACCGCCCGGGCCTCGGCGTCATTGGCGGCTTCCTGTATCAGGATTTCCACGACTTTGGTAATGCGTTCGCCGTCCCCGACGATCCTTGCAGCCAGTTCCCGGCAGACCCTCCGGAGGGCCTCCCGGAAACGCATCTCATCCTCCGTTCCGCTCCGGCATTCCACGCCGCTTGCTCCGGAGGCGAGGAGCAAGACGGTGTCGTTGGTGCTCTCGTCGCCGTCCACGGTGATGGCGTTGAAACTCTCCTCCACCACCGCCCCGAGGGAGCTTTGCAGAAGGCCCTGTTCGACGACCGCGTCCGTCGTGAGAAAAGCCAGCATGGTCGCCATGTTCGGCTCGATCATACCGGCGCCCTTGGCCATTCCGGAAATCCGAACAGGGCCCGCCGACAACGGGACCGTCACGGAGGCGACCTTCCGGCAGGTGTCGGAGGTCAGGATGGCATCGGCCGCCGCTTCCCCGAACGCGGCGGTTGAGCCGACTGCCGTAGCCAACCGTTGAATACCGGTACAGATCCTGTCCATGGGAAGCGGTTCCCCGATCCGGCCCGTGGAGCAGACCCAAACCTCCTCTCGGCGAAGGCCGAAGGCTTGCGCCGCCGCCGCCTGCATCGCCATGGCATCCTTCATGCCGCGCGCACCGGTGCAGGCATTCGCGTTGCCGCTGTTGACGAGGATGCCGCGAGGCGCGACACCGCTGTTCAACAGATCCCGGCAGATCCGCACCGGCGCGGCGGCCATGCGGTTCCGCGTGAAGGTACCCGCGGCGGTGCAGGGGCGTTCGGAAAGAAGGATCGCGAGGTCGAGGCGGTCGTCGCCATGCCCCCGGATATCGGCGGCAAGCGCGCCGCCGGAGAAGCCGGCGACTTCCGCGGGCGTGAACGGTTCTCTTTCGAGGGCGAAAGCGGGATTTTCGGTATCCATCCAGTAGATCCTTCCTAGCGCAGCCCGGCCTGCTCGGCAAAACCGAGCCGGAGGTTCATGATCTGCACCGCCTGCCCGCTCGCGCCTTTCATCAGATTGTCAATGGCGCTTGTTATCAGCAGGTTCCCCGTGCGCTCGTCGGCGAGGGCGGAGAAATCCACCCGGTTTCGACCGGTGACCGGCCGCGTCTCAGGTGATTTTCCCGAGGGCAGCAAACGGATACCGGGACGTCCTGCGTAGTGGGCTTCCCAGCACCGGTAGACGGCGTCGGTGGAAGCTGCGGACGGTATCACCATCGTGGTCGCAATTCCCCGCATCAACGGGACCAGATGCGGGGTGAACTGGACTTTCACATCCCCGCCGGCGGCGATACCGGCCTGCTCTTCGATCTCGGCCAGATGCCGGTGCTTGCCCAGACCGTAGGCGAGCGCGCTTTCGGCGCGTTCCGCGTAACTGTAAAAGAGACTTTCCTTTTTCCCAGCGCCGGTCACCCCACTCAGGGAATTGATGACGATCCCTTCTCCACCGATCACTCCCTCTTTCAGCAGCGGTAACAACGGAAGCAAAACGCTGGTTGGATAACAACCCGGGCAGGCAATCAAGGAAGCCTCTTTCCAGGCCGCCTGCGCGTCCCATTCCGGAAGGACATAAGGAACCCGGGAAAGCATCCCGGGAACGGGATGATCGGCGCCGTAATACCTGCGATACAGCTCGGGATCCCGCAGACGGAAATCGGCGCTTAGATCGATGACGAGGCGACCGGCCTCCATCAGGGGCATCGCGTATGCGGCCGCGACCCCGTGAGGAAGGGCGAGAAACCAGACGTCCACTTCCATGGCGGCAAGGCGCCCCGGATCCGCCTCGATAAATCGCGTGCCCGGAAGCCGTCCGGCAAGACGGGGCAAAACGTCTTCAACCGCCTTCCCGCTGTAGGAGCGCGAGGCCACTTCGATCCGCTCCACCTCCGGATGGCTGGACAGCAGCTCCAGCAGAACCTCCCCGGAATATCCGGAGGCACCGACTATGCCTGCAGTGATCATGATTGCTGATAATCAGTAGTTTGAAAAAGAAAAGGGCCCCGTTCTTTCCCGACCGGAAGCCGGGGAAGAAGGGACCCCTTAAAAGGTGGATTCCAGAGGAGCGCCGTCTTAGCGCTTGCTGAACTGGAACTTCTTCCGCGCCCCCGGTTGCCCGGCCTTTTTCCGCTCGCGGCGTCGGGGATCCCGCTTCAGGTGCCCGGCCTTTTTCAGGGCCTGGCGAAGTTCCGGGTCAAATTTTTCAAGGGCGCGCCCCAGACCGTGGGCAATCGCTTCGGACTGGCCGTTGGGTCCGCCACCCGTCACTTTGACGATCACGTCGAACTGACCCTTGCGGTCGACAGTAACCAGCGGGCCCGCGGCGACACGACTCAGGGATTCCGTGTAGCAATGGGTTTCCAGATCGCGTCCGTTTACGGTAAACTTTCCGGTTCCCCCCGGAACGAGACGCACTCGGCTTATGGCGCGCTTGCGGCGACCGGTGGCGACAAAAACTTGGTCTGCTTCGCTCATTAGTTATGTAAAGTATTAAATTTCAATTTTTTCGGGCTCCTGCGCCCCGTGCGGATGCTCGGCCCCGGCGTAGACCTTCAACTTTTTCAGCTGCGCCCGCCCGAGCTTGTTCCGCGGCAGCATCCCCTTCACGGCGTGCTCGATGATGAATTCCGGCTTCTTGTCGCGGAAATCTTCGAGGGTGACGTAACGTTCATTACCGAAATAGCCGCTGTAAAACATGTAGTTCTTCTGCTTCTCCTTCCGCCCCGTGACCGCGATTTTATCGGCGTTGATCACGACGACATAATCCCCGGTGTCCACGTGCGGCGTGTAGGTCGGCTTGTGCCGCCCGCGAAGACGGTTCGCGACTTCAACGGCGAGGCGACCCAGCACCTTTCCCTCGGCATCAATGAGGCACCATTTCGGTTCCACCTCTTCCTTCTTGGCCAAATAGCTTTTCATGGCTGAAAAAGAGGAAGACCGTAGATCGGGCCTACCCCCTGTCAACCGTATTGTTGGCAAAAAGAAAAGCCCGGCGGTTGCCCGCCGGACTTATGGTAAAAGCTATGCAGGCAGAGAGCTTACATTCCTGCGGTGATGGAGAATCCGAACCACAGTTCATTGTCATCCGTCATATCATCCACCTGATCTTCAGAAGAGGCAGCCCAGTTCGCGAAAAGGGATAACCCAACCGCATCATTGACCTGATAGTTGTAGGAGACGCCTGCACCGTAGTAGATGTAATCGGACCAGGACTCCAGAACCTCACCCTCGCCACGCATGATCACAACATCATCGCCAAGATCGACCCATCCGAGGTGAGCGGAAACATCGACAGAGGAAGCATCGTCAATGGGAAACGAGTGTCCAATGGAGGTTTCCAAGGTGAGATTCTCCAGCTCTACATCATAGTAGACGTAGACAGCCGGGGAGAGTTGCACATCCATGGCAACGCCGCCGTAGAATTCCAATGTATTGGTGTCGCTATCGAAGAAATCATCCTGACTGTCCGGGTAGGTATAGTAGGTTGCTCCGACGTCTGCGCTCAGAACATCGCTCATCGGAAAGCTGTAACCAGCGTACAGGTCCACTTCATTATCATAAATGTGGTCGACGGGAAGAGCGGCCCATACGCCGGTGTAAAATCCGCCGTAGCTGATATCAACCGACGGAGCAAAATAATCTTCGGCGAGTTGAACCCCTCGGAACATGTAAGACGACTCCCACGCGAAGGTGGAAGTGATTGATACCTCCTGAGCGGAGACGTAAGAAGCTCCCGCGACAACGGCGGCCAAGCAGAGTGTGGTTTTTTTCATAGTCGTGTTCTACTGATTGCAGGTTGGTTTGTATTTAAGCAGCTAGAGGATTTCATAAAGGATCCCCTACCTGTCAAGCTGTTTGTAGCTAATCCTGTACCAAATCCGCCAGCTGCCTACAATTAGGATTGGGGGATTGTCAGGGCGCTCCTTTCGTTCCAGTATTAGAGTATGGTTAAGGAATCTTCTCCCGTGACTGGCAACCAGCTCGACCAGCTGAAACGCTTCACCGTCGTCGTGGCGGACACGGGCGACTTCGCCTCGATCGAGGCGTACCAGCCCCGGGACGCGACGACGAACCCGACGCTGATCTACAAAGCGGTGCAGATGGACCGGTACAGCCATCTTCTGGAGGAGGCGGTCACACGCGCCGGGACGACCGGTTTGCACGGGGAGGATCTCGTCGCGGCGGTAATGGACCAGTTGCTGGTCCTGTTTGGCCGGGAGATTCTGCAGATCATCCCCGGACGGGTTTCCACGGAGGTGGACGCCCGCCTGTCCTTTGACACGGAAGGCAGCGTGGCCAAAGCACGGCACTTGATCGACCTGTACGAAAAACAGGGTGTGGACCGGGAGCGCATCCTCATCAAAGTGGCGTCGACATGGGAAGGCCTCCTCGCCGCCCGGCAGCTGGAGCGCGAAGGCATCCACTGCAACCTCACCCTGTTGTTCTCGCTCGTTCAGGCCGCGACGGCGGCGGAGTTCGGCTGCACCCTGATCAGTCCCTTCGTCGGGCGCATTCTCGACTGGTACCGCAAGGAAACGGGCCGCGAATACGAGGCGCACGAGGATCCCGGTGTCCAATCCGTCACGCAGATCTATCATTACCTGAAGCACTACGATTCGCCCATGGAGGTCATGGGCGCCAGCTTCCGGAATGCCGGGGAGATCCGCGAACTTGCCGGTTGCGACCTCCTCACCATCAGCCCCTCTTTGTTGGAGGAATTGCAGAACTCCACGGAACCGCTGGAACAGCGTCTCTCCGCCGACAAAGCGAAGCACGATCCCATTCAGCGGCTGGAAATTTCGGAAAAGAATTTCCGATGGGAACTGAACGCGGATCCGATGGCGAACGACAAGCTCGCGGACGGAATCCGCCGCTTCGCGGCGGATACGGAATCGCTCAGTGATTTCATCCGCAAAGAACTCATCGACTAACCACGACCGCACATGATCACCCATCTTGTCTTTTTTCGCATGAAAGCCGAGGCTTCCGGTCGGGACGCCGCCGAAAACGCGGCGGACCTCGTCCGCCGATTGCAGGAACTGCCCGGAAAAATCCCCCAACTGCAGGAGCTGGAGGCCGGTACGGATTTCAGCGCCACCCCGGCCTCCTACGACGTCGGGCTTTATACGTGCTTCGCGACGAGGGAGGACCTTGAGATCTACCGCGACCATCCGGAGCACCAGAAGGTCGTGGCTTTCGTAAAAGAAGTGACCAGCGAACGGGCCGTGGTCGACTTCGAAACCTAAGCCCCTTCCGGGAGAATGCGCAGAAAGTGCCCGGGCGACTTGCGCGGGTCGAGAAGAACGTAGTTTTTGCGTCCTCGCCAGGAGTACACCGGTTCGGCGGGGTCGAGGAGGTCTTTCACGGCGTAGGCTTTATCCGGGCCGAAACCGAGTCCCTCAAGGGGAACAATCACGTGACCGCCCTGCGGGTGGTGTCCGTCGAAGCTGACGACAATGAGGAAAAATTCCCGCCGTTCGGGAGAAGCTTTCAGATAGGCGAGGATCTGTGGATTATCGGTTTCCGCGAAACGGATGTTCTTCAGCCGCCGCAGAGAAGAAAAGCGCTTGCGGATGGCGTTGATCCGGGTGATCTCGGGTTTCAGGTTGCCGGGACGATCCCAGTCCCACGATTTGATCTCGTACTTTTCGTTGTGGTTGTACTCCTCTTTTCCCGGGAAAGGCTCGTTTTCCATCAACTCAAAAGCGGGTCCGTAAATTCCGAGGCTGGGGACGAGGGTCGCCGCCATGAGATAACGGGCAACGAAGGTGGCCCGGGTTCCGTGCTGCAGGTCCGCATGGAGAATATCGGGCGTGTTGGGCCAGAAATTGGGAATAAAGAAATCGCTGACGGGCGAATGGGTCAGCTCTTCCACATACTCCCGCATCTCGGCGGCGTGATTGCGCCACGTGAAATAAGTATAGCCTTGGGTGAAACCGGCTTTGGCGAGACGGTATTTCCTCTTGGGCCGAGTGAAGGCCTCGGACAGGAAAATCGCCTCGGGATAGGCCTCCTTCAAATCGAGCAGACACCACGACCAGAAATCGATCGATTTGGTGTGCGGATTATCGACACGGAAAATCCGCACCCCCTGTTCCAGCCAGTAGACGAAAACGCTCCGCAACTCCGCCCAGAGATTCCGCCAATCCTCGGTTTCGAAGTCGAAAGGCAGGATATCCTGATATTTTTTGGGAGGATTTTCCGCGTATTGCACCGTCCCGTCGGGGCGCCATTTGAACCATTGTGGATGGTCGGATACGTAGGGATGATCGGGCGAGCACTGGAAAGCGATGTCCAGCGCGACCTCGAGCCCGTTGCGTTCGGCCTCTTTCAGCAGAGCCCGGAAATCCTCAAGGCTCCCCAATTCGGGATGGAGCGCCTTGTGTCCTCCCTCTTTTCCCCCGATGGCCCACGGGCTGCCGGGATCATCGGATTCGGCCACGAGCGCGTTGTTCCGGCCTTTCCGAAACGTGTTTCCGATCGGGTGAATGGGCGGGAAATAGACCACATCGAAGCCCATGCGGGCGATTTCAGGGAAGCGTTCCGCCGCCTCCGCGAAGCTGCCGTGCCCTTCGCGGTCATCGACATGCGAGCGCGGAAAGAACTCGTACCACGTGCTCGCATACGCCTTCTCCCGCTCAACGAAGACCCGATGGATATCGCCTTTCCGCTCAAGGGACCGGTCGGGATAGGCCCTGACCAACTCATAGACATGGGGGTCGCGGGCGAGGGCCACTTTTTGCATCAGATCCCGGGAATGGTCGCCGAGAAAACGGCTCCATTCCTCGAGATGGGCACGGTCCTTTCCGCGTGCCCGTGTGCCCGCTTCCGCCAGCAGACGCGAGCCGATGTCCAATTCGACGGCGATTTTCGGATCCCCGGCATCGGATTTTTTGACAAAGCCCACATGCCAGTTCCGGAAGGGATCGACCCAGGCGAGAATCCGGTACTCGAAAACTCCGATGGATGGGGGCACCCAGCTGGCGGAAAACTCGTCATTCCGTTGGTCCCGCATCGTAATTTCCCTCCAGGATCGCTCTCCGCGTAATCGCGTCGCCAGAACGACATCGAGTTGGTCATGGCCATCGGCCAACACGTGCGCGCGCACTTCCATGGCCTCCTTTTCCCGGTGCTTCAGAATGGCTTCCGCCGGACGGAGGGACGGCTGAACCGCATCAATGACCGGCCGTACCCGACCGGAGTGCCCATGGAGGGTCTTGGGAGGAAGGGGATTCATTGCGGTGAATGGTTTTTCGCCACCAGTTGATGATACAGCGCGGAGGTCTGGCGCGCGATCGCCGACCAGCTGAAGGTCTCCACCGCCCGGGCGCGGCCGGCGGCGGCGAAGCTCTTCCTCCGCTCCGGATGCGCCATCAGCCGGTTGATCTGGCCGGCGAGGTCCCTTGAAAAGTGGTCGGGGGCGATGGGAGTGAAGGGGGATTCCTGCAGTTGCGCAAGGGGGACAAGGTATCCTGTCTGGTCATGCACGACGACCTCCGGAATGCCGCCCACGCTGGCCGCGACAACCGGCGTCTCGCAGGCCATGGCCTCGAGGTTGATGATACCGAAGGGCTCGTAGATGGAAGGACAACAGAAAACTTCCGCTCCCGAATAGAGCCGAATCATGGATTCCTTGTCGAGGTGGGTATCTATCCAGTGGATACCGTCCCGCTCCTTCCGCACGGACTCCACCGCCTCTTTCATCTCGGCGGCGATCTCGGGGGTGTCCGGCGCACCCGCACACAGAACGACCTGAAAGCCCGGATCCATGTAGCGAATGGCGTTGACGAGATAAACGATGCCCTTCTGCCGGGTGATTCTTCCCACAAAAAGGACGTACGGTCTTGATGGATCGATCCCGTGCCGGCGGAGAGCCGGAGCGGGATCCACCCGCTGATATTCTTCCGGATCGATCCCGTTGTAGATGATCTTCACCTTCGCGGGATCGACGGAAAAATGCTTGAGAATGTCGTTCCTTGTCTCGGACGAGACCGCGATAATGGCGTCGGCCATATCGAGGGCGGTCCGCTCCACCCAGCAGCTGAAATCGTATCCCCCGCGCAATTGCTCCCGCTTCCATGGACGCAAGGGTTCAAGGGAATGGACGGTCAAAACGAGCGGGATGCCGTAATTCAGCTTGGCGAAGATGCCCCCCAGATGGGTGTACCATGTGTGGCAGTGGACGACATCCGCGTCGATATTGCGGGTGACGAAGGACAGATCCTTCTGCGCCGAGGCGAAGACCCCCTTCAAGGAGGCCGGACAGGTGTAACCGGAGGTATCCGCGGCCACCCCGTGGACTTCAAGGTTGCCGCCATGGATCTCCTGTTCGCCGTAGCAGCGCACTTCCACCGGGTGCAAGCGGCTCAACTCGCGGCTCAAGTAGTCCACGTGCACCCCCGCGCCGCCGTAAATATTCGGCGGATACTCATTGGTGAGGAGAAGGGTCTTCATGCCGGATTCTTTTCTTCTTCCAGCTCCTCGGGCTCGATTTCAAAGCGGATGCTGAAAATCTTCACAAGGACAAGGAGACAGACCACGGTGATCCCGAGAACAACCCAGCCGGTGAAATCATGGACATTGCCGAGATCCATCCCCGCGATGACAACATGGCCGTCCAGTCCCTCCGGACCCTTGGCGTAGGCCCATGCCGTCAGGAACAAGCTGCGGAAGATGTTGTTGATAAAGGCGAAAAGCATGGCCGTTCCGACGAGACAGACCTTCTTCCAGAAAGAGGTGAAAAAGGCCGCTCCGAGGAAGGAACCGGCAAAAAGGCAAGCGGTGAGGCTGCGGATCCCCGAACAGGCGTCCTCCACCCCGACGTCGCCCAGCGGAAGCTTCAAGACGCTGCCCTCGCGAACCACCGCATACCCGAGGATATCGAAGGTGTGGTAGACGACGACGGCCACCTTATCCATCAGGAAGGTGCTGATCGACTTGTGGACGGCGGAAAACATCGGCACCGAGAGCATCCAGATCAAAGCGGGAAAAAGGAACAGCAGGGCGATCTGCACGCGCGCGCCAAGGGGGTTGGTCTCTCCATCCGACCGGTCGCCGGAATAAAGAAAGACGCCGCCCAGCAGGATGTTCGCAAACCCGAAGGCGAGGAAATTCGAGGTGATGAGGTTCTGCCCCTCCATCGCCCGGTACATCGCGCCGAGGAGGAAGGCCGCCAGCCCCCCCAACACCATGACAAAAGCGATGCCTTCAAGCGCGAACCGCAAACCGGCCCTTTCCTTCGCGGCGGATGGGCGCGCACCCCGGTCGCCGATCAACCCGGCCGCGATCTTCGGCCAGCGATCATAGACGATGTAGGCCACGAAGAGCGGCACAATGAAACCGAAGGCGTACTCGTCCCGGATCTTCCACCAGTAGTGCTGGTCCCAGATCAGGAAGGCGGTGAGGCCGGAAAGTACATAAAATGCCCGTTTTGTACTGGAGGGCAGGTCGCGGAAGGACATATTTTGGGAGCGTTCGGCGGGCAAGTTGGCCGATGAGGCCCGCGAATTCAAGGCAGAAGGAACCCTCCGGGAATCTCGCTTTTTTGCTTGCCATCGCCGAAGGAGGGACCTTCTTTTGCCCGCTTATGGCTAGTGAGGAACCGAAGCAGATGAAAAACCCGATGGAGCTTACCCACTTCGATGTGGACCAGCTCTCCCGTTTTGTCACGGATACCGGAAAGATCCTTCCCCGCCGCATCACCGGAATGTCCGCCCGCCAGCAAAGGCACGTCACGAAGGTCATCAAGCAGGCCCGCAACCTGCTCCTCATGAAGTAGGTCAACGGACTGCTTCCCGCCCGACGGAAAGCCCCAACCCGCCAACCGTGGGAAAATTTTCATCAGAGGCTCCGCCTGACAAGGGGGCCTCTTCTTGTATCTACCCGCCCACCCCGGCGAATATCGCCTTTTTCGCGGAACATTTGCGCGAAGGGGGCATGGCCGCCATCCCCACCGAGACCGTCTATGGATTGGCCGCCCTCGCCACCGACGAAGACGCGTGCCGGAGCATTTTTTCCGTCAAGGGACGTCCCCTCATCGATCCGCTGATCGTGCACGTGGCCGCCTTCTCCTCGATCCCGGCGTTCGCCGAACCGGTCGAGGGGCTGGACAAACTCGCGAAGACCTTTTGGCCCGGCCCCTTGACGGTGATCCTGCCCAAGCGGAAGGCCATACCGGACCTTGTCACGGCGGGAAAGCCTTCGGTGGCCATCCGGATTCCCGATCAGAAAGCGGCCCTTTCGCTCCTTGCCAAAGTGGACGGGCCCCTCGCCGCTCCGAGTGCGAATCCTTTCGGCTATGTTTCCCCTACCCGGCCCGAACATGTGGCCGACACCTTCGGGGAGAAAGTTCCCTTTGTTCTCGATGGCGGGTCCTGCCGCATCGGCGTGGAATCCACCATCCTGGACATGAGGGATCCCCGCCGGCCGGGCTTGCTTCGGCCCGGGGCCATTGGACGGACCCAACTGGAAGAGTGCCTGGGCCGCTCCATTCGCATCTGCCCGTCCGTCGTTTCATCCGTGGAGACGGCCCTCGCTCCCGGCACCATGGAACGCCACTACAGTCCGGGCACACCTTTGTTTCTTTTCGAAAGCGAGCCGCCCGCCGACGCCGGGACCAGCCGCCAGGCCGTCGTCTTTTTGCAGCCCCCGCGGGAAAGGCCGCATCCCATCCCTGCGCACGCGCATGCTTATTGGTGGTCCGAATCGGGCGACCTCACCGAGATGGCGCAAAATCTGTTCTCTTTGCTGCGCCGTCTGGACGCAGCGGGATACGTTGCGATTCATTGCCAACTTCCCGCCGGAGAAGAGCCCCTCGCCGTGGCTGTACGCGATCGCCTCCGGCGAGCCGCCGCCGGAAAGTAAAAAAAACGGCGCCACCCAAGGCTGGCGGCGCCGTTCAGATTTGTTCGAACCAGGGAGCGTGTCAGCGTTGGATCCACTCCGTTGTGGTGAGATCCTGAAACCACCTTGGCTGTCCGGCCTCGAATGGATAACCGGACGTTCTCAGCCAGCGGTTCTCAACGCTGCTGTAAAGGTTCGGATAGAAGCCGTCCTGCGTCCAACTCCAACCCAGCCCACTGTCATAATACCAGAAGCTCCAGCCTTCCTGCCCCTTGGTCCCGAAGGCCAGCCAGCCGAGTTCACGATGGTAGATCCACGGCTCGTGCATCGTGTTGAACCATCCGAACCACTGGCTCCGTTTCCAGCTGTTCGCAAAGTGCTGCAATTCAGGGAAGGGGGTACGGAAACGGGCGGTGTAGCGATCATCCGCGACAATCCGGCGTACCTGCTCGGTAAAGAGAAGACCCGCCAGCTCCTCAACTTCCTCCTCCTGCGGCTGCACCCGGAGAAAGTTCACCAGAAGAGAGGCCGCATCCACTTCCCGCAGATACTGGTCGGAGGGCGGCATACTCGAGAAAGAGAGGCCCAGAGCAAGCGTCAGGTAACCGTTACCGGTCGCGAAGACATCCACGTCCGAGACAAAGGCCGCCGTGAATCCGTCCCGATTCTCGGACCGGAAATGCAGTTGCAGGAGATTCATCTGCGCCGCATCCGGCACCACCCCATACTTCTGCAGGAAGAGGTAGGTAATATAGGTGTCGATTTCCTCTTGGGGAGAGAGAATATCGGGAACTCCGTTCACCGGTTCGGTAAGATTGAAGTTAACGGGATCGTTATTCACCGTCTCGACAAAGCGCGCCTGCGCCATCGGCATCAGCGAGCTGACGGTTGCGGAGAGGCCGCTGTCACGGGTGATCCCGACCGAAGTGGCCAACTCCTCTCGGGTGGGCCATTCTCCGAGCAGGAAGCGATGGACAAGGATCGTGCTGCGGATCGGGGCATAAGCCGTACCGCTCAAACCGCCTTCCGGTTGCATCAGTTCCTGCACAAACCGCGCCCTTGTCAGGTCACCCCCTTCAAGGCGATTCGCGTATCTGCCCTGCTCTTCCACCGTCGGTGCGCGGAAGAAGAGGTCCTCAAAGCTTTGATACACGAAATCGGCGTTGTTTCCCGTTGGATCCGGCAGGCGTACCTTCACCGTGATCGCGTCTTTGCTGATGACGAAATTGCCGTCATTGTTGGTGACTTTCACGGTGTAAGAGTAATTCCCGGCTTCTTCGGGAGTGTGTTGTAGCTGGAACGGGTTCGTC
This sequence comes from Verrucomicrobiota bacterium, assembly GCA_009908535.1. Classification (GTDB taxonomy): domain Bacteria; phylum Verrucomicrobiota; class Verrucomicrobiia; order Opitutales; family Oceanipulchritudinaceae; genus Oceanipulchritudo. Next base: position 6,456 of record JAAAOD010000172.1, on the reverse strand, counting down.
GTCGTCACATCGACCACCTCTCCGTTCAGAAGCAGTTCAACCTTTTCAATCCCACTGTCGTCGATCGCCTCCACCGCGAATTGGATATCGGAACCGACAAGCACACCGGAGGGTCCCGCGTCGTGGCTGAAGGCCAGAATTTCAGGGACGCTGCCGACCACGCCGTCGATCGTAATCTCCGCAGACGTGGAGCGCAGACCGGTATCACTGGTGGCGACCGCGACGACGGAATTTTCTCCCTCAACAAAATCACCGGTGGTGATAATGTATGGGGGATTCTCAACGATCCCAAGTGAGCGGCCATTGACGACAAACTCGACCGAGGAAATACTTCCTGTTGGGATTCCGGCGGGTTCTTCGCCCGCTGTGGCCGAGGCCCGTATGGCCAGACTGCCCGCACCCTGATCCAGGGAATAGCTCGTTCCGGTCACCGGCTCGACGATTTCCACAATCGGCGGGGCGCCCCGGGTAAGTTCGATTTCGACGGGCTCCGTTCGCGTGACATTGCCTCCGGTGTCGGTTGCCTCCGCAAAATAACGGAACTTTCCAAGACTCGGGGGTGTATTCATGATTTCGATGGGAATGGCCACGCCGGTCGTGATCTCCGTTCCGTTCCGGAAAAGCTTCACCGACTCGATCCCGTAATCATCCTCCGCCTCCATGACGAAGGTGATGGGCTGGTTCAGCCTCGCAGTGTATCCCGTTTCCGCACTGCCCTCCAGATTGCTGTCAGCCCGAATGGAAAATTGGGCGAAGGTCGGCGGCTCGTCCGCAAGGACGTTGAAGCTTAAAGCCGGAGAAACCGTGAGATTCCCGCTATTGTCACGCGCCCGCACCGTAACCTCGTAACTACCGGCGACCGCGGGAAGGTAATCAAGCTCGTAGGGAGGGGCCGTCAGCATCTCCCCGACCGGGAGCCCGTTCACAAGGAAACGCACTTCGGAAATCGTCCCGTCCAGGTCCTCGGCAGAGGCCCGCAGGCGGATAACCGCCTGTGGATTGAAGGTCTCGCCCTCTTCCGGGGCAAGGACTTCCACCACCGGAGCGCTGCCCCGTACGACCGAGACCGGAATGCTGTCGGACTGCGCCTGCAGACCTCCCCGGTCGGTGACTACCACCGAATAAGCGTAGGCCCCAAGGCCGGGAGGCGTATCGACAATTTCATACGGAGTGGAACGGCTGTCCGAGGTCGCGACCGGCTCTCCGTCGCGAAGTAATTCCACTGTCCTCGTCGGTCCGGAATCAACGACATCAATGGTGAAGGTCAACTGTTCGCCAACGAGGGGATTGGGTTTGTCCTCATCATCCCTGTCAGGAAAACCCACTTCAACAGAGTCAATCCGGGGAGCAACATTTTCGCTGAGATCACTGCTCACAATATTGGAGACCGTGGAAATGACCGTGCCGTCGAAAAGCTCCTGCCGGGCCGTGCTGAAGAAGGTCGCTTCCCCGTTCAGGTTCGCCAGCCAGGACAAACTGTACGGGGCTTCCGAAGCCTGCCCCACAGGCTGACCATTGACATGGAAAACAATCGCCTCCGGCCCGTTCACAAATCCATCGGCACTGGCGCGCAGGCTCAGCGGGCTTCCTTCCTGGCCGGATTCAGGAACGGTGAGGACGATGCCCGGAGTGCGCGTGATGACGCGCGGGGTCACTTCTAGGCGAACAAAGGTCGAGGTTACCACATTGCCACTGTCATCGGTAGCGAGCGCGTTCAAGGCCGTCCGACCTTCCTTGGTGGTCGTCAGGACATGGGTAAAGGGAGGCTCGGTGTCGGTCCCCACTTCCACACCGTCGGCATAGAAACTGACCGTTTCCACCGCACCATCCAGATCCTGGGCGTCGGCGTACAACAGTACCTTCGAACCCACGGCAAGATTGTCGCGCTGGGGCAGAATATCCAGAGAGATGGAAGGCAGCTGCCCGACCGCGTCATTTATCGTAACATTAACAGGCGATGCGACATTGACGGGCGTCACCTCGATTTCATCGGTGAACTCGTTGTTGTCGTGATCAAAAAGCGAGGTTTGCAGAAGGGTGGCGGCCGCGATCTGCACATCGCCGATTCGATCCGGTATCCAGTCGAAGGAGTACGGGGCCGTATCATCCCTTCCGATTTCGACGCCATCGGCATAGAAGACGACCGTTTGCAAATCTGCAACCGCCCCCCCGGCAACATCGACCCGGATGGGTGCCCGCGATCCGCGGGTCAGGGTTTCTCCTTCGGCAAGGCTGATGATGTCGATGGAGGGCTGATCAACGGTCACATCGGAAATGTAGAGGGGACTCAATACATCCGCGCGACTGTTGCCGTCCACGTCCGCCGCCACAGCGGTGATCTCGTAGGCGCTGAAGGAAAGGACCTCGGGATCCAGTATGATCGAGTAAGGAGGCTCGGTATCCGCCGGTCCCAACTGGGTTCCATTCATGAAGAAGGTCACGTCCACTTCTTCCGGATTGTCGTCGAAGACATTAGCCCGCACGACCACCCGGCTTCCGGGCGTGACATTGCCGCTTGCGGTAACGCTCAGGGTCACCCGCGGAACCACACCGACCGGGTCCACGACTTCGACGCTTCGACTGACCACTGTCTGGTTGCCGGAATTGTCCGTAATCAGTGTCGTCAAATCATAAGTGCCGGCACTTCCCGGCCGCCAGAAGGCCGCAAAGGGCTCTGTCTTATCCGCCTGCTCACCGAGTGGCGATCCGTTTACGAAAAATTCAACCTCGGAAACGAATCCGTCGCTGTCATTCGCATCCACCTCAATCAAAACGTCCGATCCGACCGTGGGATTCGCCCCGGAGGGCGAGACAATATTGCCGGTGGGTAGCTCGGTCGGATTGACCGTGACTGTGACCTCGTCAGATACGGCGACGCCCTCCGTACCTTGACTCGGTCCGGTGGTCCCAGCTTCCCGGGCCTCCACCTTGATTTGAAAAGTGCCGGTGCTCTGCGGAGTCCACCTCGCATTGTATGGGAACGTGCTGTCCGAACCGATCAGGACACCATTCGCGTAAAAGGTAAGATCCATTGGTCCCCCGCCCGTCGAATCCGTATTCGCGGTAATGAGCAAAGGCCGCCCCACGCTGACAGCAGCTCCATCCCCTGGATAGGAAATGCGGACGTTCGGGGTCTGCGAAGGCGCCACGTCCAAGGTGACAGGTTCGGAATGCAAACGGATGCCGCGGTCACTCAACAGTTCCGCGACGATCTGGTATTGTCCCGGTGAAAGCGGTGTGAAGGACATGCTGTAGGGGTACCGATCGTCCCCGAAGGGCTCTGCCCCATCATTGTTGATGTCCAGCAAGCGTCCATTGGCGTAAAAACGGACTTCTGTAATACTGCCCAGAGGATCGAGGGCGGCCGCTTCCAATTCAATCGGGTTGAGCACCGTATGAGAATCCCCCTCCTGTGGACTCACCAGTTCAATGGTCGGGTCGGTCCCGGCACCGGGATCCGTGACCGTCACCGAAGCGGCATCGGTAATCAACCAGTTGTCCCAGGGGTTTCCTCCCGGATCTACCTGTACGATGCGGGCACGCAATTCATACTCGCCGGGAACTTCCGGAACCCAGTTGTAGAGGAAAAGATCCTCGTTGACGGGGTCTTCCTGACTCCCCACAAAAATGCCGTTGGCATAAAAATCGACGCGCGTGATGTTGTTCAGACCGGCATCGGCCTCGACAAAAATTCCAACCGAACGCCCGAGGACCGATTCCGCGAAGGGCTGGTAGATTTCCCCGTTCGGCATCGGGGACTGCAGAGGACCCACATCGAGAAGGATGGGGCTGCTGAAGGTCCGGTTGCCTTCGTCATCAATGGCTTCCGCATTCAGGACATAATTTCCGGGGGCGTTTGGATCGTAGAAAATTGAATACGAATCCTCGACCTTGTTCTCGAAACTTCCGAGAAGCTCACCATTGATATAAAAACGTACATCGGTAATGGATCCATTGGGATCCGTCGCCGTCGCGTTCAGGAACATTGCCGAGGGAACGGATACATCATTGATGGTGTCGCCTCCTCCAAGAGGCAGCGGATGGTCGATGACCACGCGGGGGGATTCGTCATCGGGCTGAGCCGCTTCCACGACAAGGGGCGGGGTGGCCGTCTCGTTGCCGGTATTGTCCACCGCGACGGCGACAAGGCGGTAGGTCGCGGGGGAAGGAAGGCTGATTTCGGTACGGAAAGGAGCCGCACCCACGCTTTGCACGAAAACCCCGTTGAGGAAGAACCTCACCTCATTGATTAGACCATCGCTGTCGGACGCCTGCACCTGCACCGAAAGATTGGTTCCCGGCAGGAAACGGCTCCCGTCAATTGGCGAAAGGAAGGAAATGGTCGGGGAATCTCCACTGGTGACGAGGTACCGCATGGCGGCAACCACTTCGTTACCGGTGTCGTCGGTAACGACAAATTCGACCAGATGTTCGCCGAGAAGCTGCGGCGTCCACTCGATGGAGTATTCGCCCAGTCGCTGCTGTTCGAGAGCTGTTCCGTAGTCGGAACCATTGATCCGGACAAGCACAGGACCAAGGCTTCCTTCGGGATCATCGGCTTGCACCGAAAGATCGGTGGATTCATTGACCAGAAGCGGAGTGTCCGCGAGGCCGTCACCGTTGGTGTCGGCGGGATCCGGGTTGACAATCACGACACTGGGGCTTGCCCCCGCCGTGATTTCGTAACGAGCTGTGATTACACTGCGGTTGCCGATATCATCCTCCGCAGCAATGACCAGAGAGTTCTCCCCGAGGAGGGAGGGCGTCCAGAGGATCCGGTAGCGGCCGATCTGATCCGCTTCCTGCATCGCAACGGCGGGACCACCGTTGATGGAGGCGGTGACATTCTCCACAGCGCCGTCCGCGTCGGTGACAGCGACCACAATTTCCTGTTCAACACTCCGAACCAGCGGTGTATCGGCGACCCCATTGTTATCGGTGTCCGCCGGGTCCGGCTGAAGCAGGGTGATGGCAGGAAGCGCCCCGGAGTTGACGAGGAAAGTAACGGCGTCTGAACGATATTGGTTCCCGGCTTGGTCAATCACTTCCCATGCAACCTGCAGGGTCCCAAGGGAATTGGCGGTGAACTGGGTCGACCAGGTTCCATTTTCAGGTGATGCGGTGCCGGCTTCAATCCCGTTAACGATGAGATTAACGCTGTCGATGAGAACTCCGGAATCCTCAACGAGAGCACTGAAAGTCGTCGGCGAGCCAACGGTGATCAACGTATCAGCAATGTCGTCCGCGTTCGCATCCAAAGGATCAGGACTGACATGAGTGATCGTTGGAGCATCCGGATTGACCGCTTCCACGGTGACCGGGCTTGCGTAACTTGTGTAGCCTTCATTATCCCGGGCGACGGCGTAAATCTGATACACACCGGGAGCAAAGGGAAGTTCATCCGTTCCGCTGAAGGCCAAACCGTATGGTGCGGATGTGTCGCTGGCGACGAGTTCCCCATTCATGTAGAAATCCACAGAAGCCACGACGCCATCCGCATCGGAAGCGGTGGCCGCCAGGGTGAGGGGCTGGTTGACGATGACCGTATCGCCGGTTTCCGGGGTTGTCAGGGTCACCGTCGGTGCCGTCGCACTGGATACCACCACTTCGACGGTTTCCGTCGGAACGCGGACACCATCGTTGTCAGTCGCGACGGCCATGACTTCGAAGATTCCCGGCCTACCGGGCGTCCAGAAGGTGAAGAACTCTCCTCGCGGAGAAGTGCCGACCCGTGACCCGTTAACAAAATAAGCAACCGACTCAATAAATCCGTCGTCAGAGGCTTCCACTTCCAGAAGCAGATTGTCCCCGACCACGGCGGTTTCGCCCGCAACAGGAGAAAGCAAAGAAACCGTAGGCGGATTGGGGAGGTTGAATCCTTCCCGGGTCCGACGGTCGCGCAGAAAGATGTCCCGAACTCCGTTCCCGTCCAGAGATTCCCGGTTGTTCCTCCCGAAGGCAAGGCCGGCATCTCCCCGCGCATCCGAAGCGAAGGCGACAAAGCGACCGTTTCCGCTGATAACAGGATTTCGGCTGCTGGGGACCATTGGCTCGAGCTCGACTTCTTCGAGTTTCGCCGTTGCCGGATAACCGAATTTATTCCTGGAGACCTGTTCCAGCCTGCCGGGATTCTCGCGGTCGAAAAGATAGATATCGGATCCTGCATAAGGGAAAAAGTGGTTGGTGCTGTTCAGATCGGAATATCCAACAATTGCCTCATCCGAACCAAATGTGTATCCACCCGGGCCATATGGTGTCATGGCGAAAAGGGTTCCATCGGAACGTTCGACTGTGAAGGGCAACAGGTTGTCGGACTGCGTTTTGAAGACGACAAAGCGACCGTCGGCGCTGATGGAGGGCTCGAGAGCTCCGACATCCCCGGAGGATTCAGCGCTGGGGAGATTGAATTCGTTGCCATCCGAAGAGATGATACGATTGAGGCTTGGACCGGAAAAG
>JAAAOD010000127.1 GCA_009908535.1 Verrucomicrobiota bacterium | reverse complement strand
CTTCGTCGGGGTTTGGTCGGGGCTGGTATGGCCCGGGCCTTCGGCCCTTCTTCGCCGGCCAACGCTCCGCCAAGCGAAGGCCGATGGCTTTTGAAAAATCAGCCCCTTCCCGCTTGACGAGGACACAGTTGCTCGCGACGTCGGCTACTTTCTTCTCCAGCGGTTCAACGTAGCCCGTTCGCTGCGGGGGGGGGTCGGTCTTTCGGACCGGACAGGTTTCTGGCTGCCCGGGAATCTCCTCCTTGTCAGGCGGCTGCCAGAATGGTAAAGAATGCGTTCCACCATGTCGTTGAATTCCCTGAAAGACCGTCTGGCGAACCTGCTCGCCGAGGCGGACATCCGCCTCGGCGGCGACCGACCCTGGGATCCACAGGTTCACGACGACCGCTTCTACACCCGGATCTTCCTCCATGGTTCTCTCGGTCTCGGGGAAGCCTACATGGATGGTTGGTGGGACTGTGAAGCTCTCGATGAATTCTTCACCCGAATCCTCCGCGAACGCATCGACCAACGGGTGAAACCGCTGACCGCCCTCGCCCTCCATCTACGGGCGCGGGTGGTCAATCTGCAGCAGCGACGCCGGGCCTTCGAGGTCGGCAAGCGGCATTACGACATCGGAAACGATTTCTATGCTGCCATGCTCGATCCGTCCATGACCTACAGTTGCGGGTACTGGCGCGAGGCCACGAACCTCGCCGATGCCCAGCGCGCCAAGCTGGACCTCGTCTGCCGCAAGCTGGAACTTGAACCGGGCATGCGGGTGCTCGACATCGGGTGCGGATGGGGAGGCGCGGCCTTTCACGCCGCGAAGCACTACGGCGTCGACGTCGTCGGGGTCACCGTCTCGGAAGAACAGGTGAAGGAGGCGACGGAACGCTGCCGTGGCCTGCCCGTCGAAATTCGTCTGCAGGATTACCGCGCGATCGATGAATCCTTCGACCGCGTTTTCTCCATCGGGATGTTCGAACACGTCGGTTACAAAAACTACCGACGCTTCATGGAAATCGTGGAAAGCTGCCTGCCACCGGACGGACTGGCGGTGCTGCACACGATCGGCGGCGGTCGCTCCTCCACCGAAGGAGATCCATGGCTGGAGAAATACATCTTCCCCAATTCCATGCTGCCCTCGGCCCGACAGATCGCCGAGGCGGCGGAAGGCCTGCTCACCATGGAGGACTGGCACAATTTCGGGGCCGATTACGACCGCACGCTCATGAGCTGGCACACCAATTTCGAGGAGGCATGGCCAACCTTCGCGGAGAGCTACGGCGACCGCTTTTATCGCATGTGGCGCTACTACCTGCTCTCCTGCGCGGCCACCTTCCGTTCGCGGCGTACGCAGCTCTGGCAGGTCGTCTTCTCCCCCCGCGGCAGGGCCGGCGGTTACCTTGCCCCGCGCTGAGGCCTTGACCCCGCGTGCGCAGGGCCGAAACTCGCCCCTTTTCCAATGCCTATGAACGCACGTGACCTAATCCGGCAGAATGCCGAAGCCCTTTATGGCGAGGAGGAGCTTTTTCAGCGCCTTGATGCCGGCAAGCGCCTGAAAGTGAAACTCGGGGTCGATCCGACACGCCCCGACCTCACCCTCGGCCACATGGTCGTCTTCAACAAGCTGCGCCAGTTCCAGGACCTCGGCCATGAGGCCGTCCTCATCATAGGAGACTACACCACGCTCATCGGCGATCCCTCCGGACGTTCCGCCACACGACCGGTTCTCACGGAAGACGAAATCCGCGAGAACGCGCAAACCTACGTCGAGCAGGCCTATGCGGTCCTCGATCCGGCAAAGACCACGGTGCGCTTCAACTCGGAATGGTTCAACGGCATGTCCTTCAAGGACTGCCTCGCCCTCGCCCGGAAAATGACCGTGGCCCGGATGCTCGAACGGGACGATTTCCACAGGCGCTACCAGGCCAACACCCCCATTTCCATCATCGAGTTTCTCTACCCGCTCGTACAGGGATACGATTCGATCATGGTGGAGGCGGATGTCGAGCTGGGGGGTACCGACCAGACCTTCAACTGCCTCGTCGGACGCCAGCTGCAGAAGGAAGCCGGCCAGCCGGAACAGGCCGTCCTCACGCTGCCCCTCCTCGTTGGCACCGACGGGGTGAAGAAAATGTCGAAGTCGCAGGACAACTACATCGCTTTCAACGATCCTCCGAAAGAGATGTTCGGAAAAATCATGTCCATCAGCGACGAGGTCATGATGGATTACTACCGGCTCCTGCTCCTGCGCACCGCCGGGGAAATCAAGGCGCTTGCCTCCGGGCATCCGATGGAGCTGAAAAAGCGCCTCGCCGTCGAGCTGACGTCGCGTATCCACGGTTCGGATACGGGCGAAAGGGAGCGGGCCCGTTTCGAGCAGGTTTTCTCGCGCAACGAGCTGCCCGACGAAATGCCCACCTACTCGTGGAGCGACCTCGCCGGCGAGGAAAGCCAGACCCTCCTCAATCTCATGGCCAACAGCGGCCTCTTCCCGAGCAAGAAGGAAGCGCGCCGCCTCGTCGCGCAGGGTTCCGTGAAGGTGAACGGAGAAAAGGCCGCGGATCCGTTCGCCGCCTACACCGCCGACGCCCTCCCCCTCGTCATCCAGGCCGGCAAGCGGACGTTCTTCAAGGTAGCTTAGCGGCCGCTGCCTCGTCCACGAGCCAGTCGGTCCGGTCGGCATGAAGGTGCAGCAGCTGCACCGGGAGTCGCTCCGGTTCAGGCGCCGTCGAGAAAACTTCGGCAAGCCGCTCCGCCTTGCCGGCGCCCGTCACCATGATGACGATGCGTCGGCTCGCTTCGAGTCCCTGCGGGGTGATGCTCAGGCGCCATCCCTTGCCCGGCACGTCCACGGGGGCGAAAAAAGCGTCCGCCTCGATCGCCAGCAGGGGACTGCCGGGAAAGATGGAGGCGGTATGCCCGTCATCGCCCATGCCAAGGAGGCAGACGGAAAAGGCGTTCGCCCCGAAGCGTTCGCGGAAGCGCCGGTCAAATGCCAGCGCCGCCGAATGCGGATCGACCTGCACCGGAAAAGGGAGCTTGCGCTCTCCGGGAACCTTCATGATCTGCAGCATCTCCCGGTCGGCGTTGCCGAAGTTGCTCTCCTCGCTTTCCAGAGGGACCATGCGCTCGTCACTGACACTCCAGATCGCACGGGAAAGAAACGCCTCCTTGAAGGGCTTTTCCGCCGCCGCCCAGCGGTAAAAAGCCAGCGGCGTGGATCCACCGGTGAGGCCGATGGCGAGATTTCCCTGTTCCGTTTCCGTGCTTGCGTTCAGAATGGTGGCAAGCTGGGCGAAGAGGTCTTCGCGCCCGCCGATATGAAGGCGGCCAAGGGAGGTCGTTCGTTGCTGCATTCTTCCAGTATCAGGCGAAAAAGAGGGCCTCTGCAAGAACCGTTGCCTCCGGGAGAGGTTCGATATGGAGGGAGTGATCGTACGCCCCGGATGGATACTTTGCCCGGATGGAACCGGCTTTGTCTTCAGGCTGGTAGGCGAAAACAAAGGTCTTTGCTCTTTTTGTATAGGAAAACTCAATACGGATTGCCTCCGTCTCCTCGCCCGCTTCCGGGAGGGGGTTGACCGAGAACTCCACCTTTTTCGCCTCCAGCGGATCGGCAAAACACTTCTTTATGGCGGATCGTTGCCACGCCAGCAGATGCCCCGCCATACGGTGGTGGGCTTTATCATGTTCCACCTTCAGGCTGCGCAATCCCTCCGCGAGTTCCGCAGGGGGAAAGCCGCTGAGAAACTGGCCGATGTGCTGCCGCAGCGGCAGCGAGCGGGCAAGAGAAAGATCACGGACACGGTCCGGATCCGGCCATGGAATAGGATCGTAGGCGTCCCCCTCCACAGCTCCGTCATAAATGATGCGCCGGCAATCCTTCAAAAAGCCCTCATAGGACTGCTCGACCCGTTCCGGCGGCACCCGGTGCAGCCAATGATAGGTCGGTAGGTCCGGTTCCAGCCAGATGGAGACCTGGCTTTCCAGAAAGTCCGATTCCTCCGGAGAATAGCCAAGGATCAGGGCCTCACAGCAACAGGTTTCCCGCAGGTGGCGACCGAGGTAACACTGGCTGAATAATTTTCCTTCAAAGGCATGGGGCCCGCCGGTCTCCTCCGCCGGGCAGAGGACAATCAGCCGGCAGGGATAGGTCTGCGCGAAGGCGATCGCGCGGTCGAATTCGGTCGTGGCCTCGTCCGGTGTCGTCCGCAGCCCGAAATGAAGGATCAGGTTCATCTGCGAGGCACGGAAATCGAGGGGGTGGTCCTCTGTCGGTGCCGGCGTGTCCCACATGTGGCGGAGAGTCTCCGTTACCTCTTCCACCGGCATGGCCACGCCCGGTAACTGGTCAATCAGTCGTGCCATGCCACTACACTCCCGCTTTACGCCATTCATGCCCGCTTGCCCAGAGCAGCCGCTCGGACTCGAGAGGCCCCCACGAGCCCGCCGCATATTCAGCCAGGCCCCGCTGGCCGTGATCCCGCCACGCCTCCAAAACCGGTGTAATGAGTTGCCATGACGCTTCCGTCTCGTCGCCCCGGATGAAGAGCGTGCTGTCCCCGATGATGGCGTCGAGGATAAGCCGTTCGTAGGCTTCCGGGGTGTTCGAACCGAAGGTGGTCGCGTAACGGAAATGCATTTTCACCGGCTGCGTGCGCGTCTCCAGTCCGGGGACTTTTGAATTGGTCAGCAGCGTCATGCCTTCGTCCGGCTGCACCTGGATGACAAGGGTGTTCTGCTCCACGTCGAAGCGGCGGCTGCCCGTGAACAGAATGCCCGGCGGGCGCTTGAACTGGATCGCGATCTCGGAGACGCGGCGCGGCATGCGCTTGCCGGAACGCAGGTAAAAGGGAACGCCCTGCCAGCGCCAGTTGTTGATGTTAAGCCGCAGGGCCGCGTAGGTCTCCGTCGTGGAATCATTCGGAATCCCCTCCTCCTGCAGGTAACCGGGCACCCGCTTGCCTTCCATGAGGCCCTCCTTGTAGCGGGCTCTCACGACATCTCCCTGTTCCGGCGGATGAAGGACCAGCGGCTGCACGGCTTTCAGCACCTTCACCTTTTCGTCCCGGATGCCCTCCGGAGCGAGCGACACCGGCGGCTCCATCGCGATCAGGGAAAGCAGCTGCATGGTGTGGTTCTGGATCATGTCCCGCAGCGCTCCGCTTTCGTCGTAATAGCCGCCCCGGCCCTCCACGCCGACCGACTCCGCCACCGTGATCTGCACCGAATCGACGTATTCGCGGTTCCAGATGGGCTCGAAAATCGCATTGGCAAAGCGCGCCACAAGCAGATTCTGCACCGTCTCCTTACCGAGGTAATGATCGATGCGGTAAACCTGACCTTCGTCGAAGTTGCGGACGATGACTTCGTTGAGCTGCTTCGCCGAGGCCAGATCATGGCCGAAAGGCTTTTCGATGATGACTTTCGCCGCCGTCTGCCCCTTCACTTCATGCCGGGCAAGGCCGCAGTCCCCGAGGTTCTCCACGATCGGTTCGAACACCCCCGGCGGGGTTGAGATGTAAAAGACCAGCTGCAGGCCGTGCCCGGCTTCCTTTTCCATCTGCGCGATCCGCTTCGCCAGGGCGGCATAAGCCTCGGGGTCGTCGTAAGCCCCCTGATGATAATACAACCCCCCTTCCACGTCCTTCCAGACGTCTTCCTCGAGAGGCCGACGCGAAAACTCGGTGATCGAGGCCCGCGCATCAGTGCGGAACTGCTCATCCGGAATCTCCTTCCGCCCGAAACCCATGAGCCGGAAATCCGCCGGCAGCAGGCTGTCCAGAGCGAGGTTGTACAGCGCCGGGACCAGCTTGCGCGCGGTCAGGTCCCCGCTCGCCCCGAAGATCACCAGCAGGGTCGGCGGGGCCCCGCGATGCCGGCTCAGGCCCTCCAGAAAGGGATGTCGTTGCTCTGCTTCCTCCATTGTAGCAAGAGCATGCACACATTCCCCCGCCCTTCCACCCTCGATCGCGGCTTTTTTCACACAGAGACACGGAGAGACGGAGACACGGAGGATGCTGATTCGGTCGGGAAGGGCAAATTGCTGCTGGTCTCACGCGGAGGCGCGGAGCCGCGGAGCTATTGATGGTTATGAATAATGCGGCAGATCCCATCCTTCATCAACGGCGCACCGAAATTCAGGAGGTAGCCGATCCTCAAATCCGCCAGTTTCAGATAGGTTAAGAGCTCCTTTTTATGGACCCTGTGTACGGTCTCCCGATGCACCTTGATCGCACATTCGACCACAAATCCCCCGATCTCATCTTCCGTCATTATTCCTCTCCGTGTCTCCTTAAAAGTTCTCCTCCGCGCCTCCGCGCCTCCGCGTGAGATTTTCCAGTGTCTCCGTGTCTCCGTGTCTCCGT
>JAAAOD010000022.1 GCA_009908535.1 Verrucomicrobiota bacterium | reverse complement strand
AAGACTTCACCTTTCCGGAACTGCCATGAAACGTATCGGAAACCTCTGGATCGGATTCCTTGTTCTTCTCTTTCTGATTTCCATTCCCCAGTGCCTGCGGGTCGGCGGGGAGGAAGGCCTTTTCAACGTCCGCGGCCTGCAGTCGGCGCTCGATCCCCTCGGGCCGGTGGCGCAGAACCAGGCGGACATTTTCTATCTCACCCTTTGGGTCACGCTCTTTCTGTTTGTCACCGTAGGCGGCGCCCTTGCCGTGGCGATGTGGCGGTTCCGGCAGCGCGAAGGGGATGATCCCAACTACATTCCGCCCCAATCGCACGGGCACCCGCTGATCGAGCTGGGCCTTGTCGCGGGATCGGCTCTTCTTCTGGTCATCATCGCGGTGCCGACCTTCGGCGGGATCCTTCTGAAGAAGAAGGTGCCGGCGGAGTACGCGGAGAACGCCGTTACGGTGAACGTCCACGGCTACCGGTGGTGGTGGGGGTTCGAGTATCCGGAGACGGGGATCCACACCGCCAACGAGCTGGTCTTCCCGGCCGGCCGGGCGGTGAAGCTGAACCTTGAGGCCAAGGACGTGATCCACAGCTTCTGGCTGCCCAAGCTGGCGGGGAAGACAGACCTTATTCCGGGAGAGGACAACACGATGTGGATCAAGGCGGACGAGCCGGGCGTTTTCTGGGGCCAGTGCGCGGAGTACTGCGGGGACTCGCACGCCTACATGCTTTTCCGGGCGCGGGCCATTCCCGAGGAGGAATGGGAGCAGTGGCGGCGGGAGCAGCTGCGGACGACTGTGAAGGCGGACGGTTCTTACCGGCCCGTGGCGCTCGAAAAAGTGGATACACCGGAAAAAATCGAAACCCTGCAGCGCGGGGCGGAGCTTTTCACCTCTCATTGCGCGCGCTGCCACAGCGTCGATTCGCGTGTACAGACGATGGGTCCGAACCTCGCCCATTTCGGCAGTCGCCTTACGATCGCGGCGGGATGGCTGGACAACGAACCCGCCAACCTTGCCCGCTGGATTGAAGAGCCGAACAAAATCAAGCCCGGCAACTACATGTGGTACGGATTTCCCGATCCGAACAATCCGCGCGAAGTGCAGATGGAGGGATTGAAGGACGCCGAGCTGAGCAAGTCCGACATCGAGGACCTCGTCGCCTACCTCTACACCCTTCAGTAACCTCCAAGGAGCCCGCTTTATGTCCACCACGGTCAGTCCTGAACACGTCGACTCCCCGGCCCCCGATGTACCCGCCGGGGGCAACACCTGGAGGCGGCCTTTACGGGCCACCGGGCTTGTCGGCTTTCTCACCACCGTCGACCACAAGAAAATCGGCATCGGATACGCCATCGCCGCGCTTTTCTTCTTTCTGCTTGGGGGAGTGGAGGCGCTGATCATCCGCCTTCAGCTGGCAATTCCGGAAAACAATCTCATTTCCGCGGAGATGTACAACCAGCTCTTCACGATGCACGGCACGACGATGATCTTCCTCGCCGTCATGCCACTGAGCGCGGCCTTCTTCAACTACATGATGCCGCTGCAGATCGGGGCGAGGGACGTGGCCTTTCCGCGCATGAACGCCCTCGGGCTCTGGGCCTTTATTGCGGGCGGGCTGCTGCTGAACCTGAGCTGGTTTTTCCAGGGCGGGGCGCCGGCGATCGGCTGGTTCGGCTACGCGCCCATGACCTCGCGCCAGTTCAGTCCGGACATGGGCACGGATTTCTGGATCATGGGGCTGCAGGTGCTGGGCATCTCCTCGCTGATGGGCTCCTTCAATTTCATCACGACGATCCTGAACATGCGGGCTCCCGGGCTGAGCATGATGCGGCTTCCGGTCTTCACGTGGATGACCCTGATCACTTCCTTCCTCATCATCCTCGCTTTCCCGGCCATCACCATCGCCCTTGTCGAACTGATGTTTGACCGCCATTTCGGAACGTCCTTTTTCGATGCCGTGAACGGGGGGAAGCCGATCCTGTGGCAGCACCTCTTCTGGATATTCGGGCACCCGGAAGTGTACATCCTCATCCTGCCGGCGATGGGCATCATCTCGGAGGTGCTGCCGGTCTTCTCGCGCAAGCCGCTCTTCGGCTATCCGCTGGTGGTCTTTTCCGGCGCGGTCATCGGCTTCCTCGGCTTCGCGGTCTGGAGCCACCATATGTTCACAACCGGATTGGGAATCATTGCGACCTCCGCCTTCGCCTTTCTCACCATGCTCATCGCCATTCCCACCGGGGTGAAGATCTTCAACTGGATCGGGACCCTCTGGGGCGGCCGCCTGCGTTTCACGACGCCGATGCTCTTCGCCCTCGGGTTCATCTGGATGTTCATGATCGGCGGCTTCACCGGCATCATGCACAGTTCGCCGCCCGTGGACGCGCAGCAGCAGGACAGCTATTTCGTTGTCGCGCATTTTCACTACGTGCTCATCGGAGGCTCCATCTTCGCGTTGCTGTGCGGGATCTACTATTGGTTCCCGAAAGTGACCGGGAAGATGATGGACGACGGGCTGGGAAAAATTTTCTTCTACACGATCTTCATCGGCTTCAATCTCGCCTTTTTCCCGATGCATATCCTCGGGATGACGGGCATGCCGCGCCGGACCCACACCTACAAGGCGGAGATGGGTTGGAACGAGGCCAATCTCTGGTCGACGGTCGGGGCGATGATCCTCGGTTTCGGCATCCTCGCCGTCGTCATCCAGATCGTCTATACCTGCCTGAAAGGGAAGCGGTGCGAGAACGACCCGTGGGACGCCCGCACCCTCGAGTGGGATACCGCCAGTCCGCCGAAGTCCTACAATTTCGCCTACACCCCGCATATCAAGTCCCGCGACCAGGTATGGGAGAACAAATACGGGAAGCCGGAAAAGCGCATGGCCAAGGTGGCCCCGGATCACCACGGCCTCCACATGCCGGACCAGTCCTGGTGGCCGCTGGTGGTGGCGATCGGGCTCTTTTTTGCTGCCCTCGGCATGGTATTTCACGGCCAGCCGCTGGAAGCTCTTCTGCCCTTCGTGGGCGGGGAAGTGGACGTCTCCCTTCTGCACATGACCGTTCCGGGGCTGCTCCTGACCTTTGTCGCGATCGTCTTCTGGGCCCTGGAGGGACCGGGAGGTTATCACCTGCATCCCGATCCGGAAGATCTCCGGGATGCCGAGGAGAAATGAGACCGAGAGCCGAGAACCGAGGCCGAGAACCGATTTTTTGATATGTCAGAAGCCGCAGCCCATACCGCCACCGATCCGCTTGAGGAGCTGAAGAAGACGAACACCGGAGTCGAGCACAAGAAGATGGCCATGTGGGCCTTTCTAGCCTCCGACTGCATGTTTTTCGGGACCCTGATCAGCACGCATCTCATTTATCGCAAGGTTTACCCCGGAGTGGTGGAACCAACGGCGATCTTCGACATCGAGTTGACGGGCTTCAGTTCCTTCATCCTGCTGATGAGTTCGTTCCTGATGGCGCTGAGTGTTTCGGCGGCGCACAAGAACAATCTCCGCGGCATGCAGTGGTTCCTCGGCGGGGTGATTTTCTTCGGTCTTATTTTTCTCGGTGGTCAGGTGTACGAATTCACCCATTTCGTGCATGACAAGGGCCTGACCCTTTCCAGCAGTGTCTTCGGATCGACCTTTTATGTGCTGACGGGCACGCATGGCGTGCACGTAGCCCTTGGGATTCTCTGGCTGCTGGGGTGGCTGATCTACTCCTTCACGGGCAGATTCAAACGGGAGAACTCCCTCGATCTCGAGGTGGCGGGGCTTTACTGGCACTTTGTCGACATCGTCTGGATCGTCATTTTCACCGGCGTTTACCTTGTCGAATACCTTTAAGAAAACCAGCTTCAGGAGAAAGTCATGAGCACTGCAGAGCAGGAACCCGGCTTCCACCATCACGAACACCTCCAGGAGGAGCATGCGAAGTACTTCACCTTCTTCAACGTGGCGATGGCCCTGATCCTCATCACAGCGGTGGAGATCGTTATCATTTATATCCCCATCCACAAGGTCATCGTCTTCTCCTCCCTTGCGGTATTGTCCCTGGTGAAGTTCCTTGCCGTCATCTGGTGGTTCATGCACCTGCGGTGGGATCGGGCCCTTTGTACAATCCTTTTCATGATCGGACTTTTCATCGCGACGGGAACGGTGACAGCGCTCCTTTACCTCTTTGAGCCGGATCCGTCGGGCGCGCCCGGAATGTAGAGGCTTCGGCACAACGGAAGCGGCAGCATCATGGTCGAGTGGATCCACTGGCATACCGAGCCGTCCCTGTTGATCGGGATCCTTCTCGTCGTCTGGTTGTATGCCATGCTGATCGTGCCTTTGCGGCAGGAACTCGATCCCTGCGCGGGCTTTCCGGTCAAGCCCTCGATCTGGTTTGGCCTGGGGGTGGTCAGCTTTTATCTCGCGGTCGGGTCCCCGCTTGACGCGCTGGGGGAGGGGTTTCTCTTCAGCGCGCACATGGTGCAGCACAACATCCTCATGTACATCACGGCCGTGCTGACGGTGCTGGCCCTGCCGGCATGGCTGATCGACGGCCTGCTGGACCGGTTTCCCAGGGCCTATCCGGTCGCGCGCTTCCTCGTTCACCCGGCCGTGGCGGGCTTCTGTTTCACGATGGTCTTTTGCGGGTGGCACTTTCCGGCCCTGTACGAGGCGGCCCTGCACGACAAGCGGATCCACATGCTGGAACACGTGACCCTCTACGTCGCTTCGGTCCAGATGCTTTGGCCCGTATTGAGCCGTTCACGACTGCTCCCGCCGGTAAACTGGGGGGCGCAGATCCTCTACATTTTTCTGCTCATGGTGGCGCAGATCCCGCTGTTCGCGATCCTGACCTTTTCCCCGGAAGTGCTGTATCCGACCTATGAACTTGCCCCGCGGATCACCTTCCTGGATCCGATGGGGGACCAGGTGCTGGGGGGGCTTCTCATGAAAATCGCGAATATGATTCTAAGCCTCGTCCTCATCGGCAGGGCCTTCTACAACTGGAACACGGAAGCGGAATCGGTATCGGAGGCCTCGTCCTCCAGCTCCTTCGCGGCAAGGCCGTAGCGCAGATTGTGGGTGGAGTGAAGAATTTCCTCTGTTCCCGTCATTTCAAGAAGGACGCGGAAGACGAGGAGGGCGGCGGGAAAAATGTCCGCGCGCGGTTCGGGCAGGCCGCAGTCCCGAATCCGGGCGGCCATGTCGAGGGAGCAGACCCGCTCGCTGAGTTGAAGCAGCCGCTCCCGCGTGAACGCCGGACGGCCCTCGGCATTGGACCGGCTGTAATGCCCGCGCAGGATGGCAAGGCCGCCGCTGCAACCTACAATGGGCGGGCGTAGGGGAACGCCGCAGTGGTCAAGGGCATGCCTGACGTGCGCAAGCAGGGCTCGTTGTTCCTCCGTCGGAATGGGTTGGCGGCAATCGGTGAAAAAGAATTCCGAGAGCCGGACCCCGCCCAGTGGCAGGCTGGTGTGGCGATGGACCCGGTTTTCCGCGAATTCGATGATCTCCATGCTTCCGCCTCCGAGATCAAAGACGGTGAAGTCGCGCAGGGGGCCGATGAGGGGATCGGTGCGCACGCCGAGGGCGATGGCCTGGGCTTCCTCCTCTCCGGTAAGCACCTCGACTTCGCAACCGGTCCTCGCGCGGACCGCGTCGGTGAAGAGATGACCGTTCACGGCGGAGCGCACCGCGCTTGTCGCGACAATCCGACTACGGAGCAGGGGGGCCATCTCCTGACATTTCACCCAGAGGCGGTGGACGGCGAGGACGCCGCGCTCGATGGACGCGGGAGCGAGGCGGGGTGGATGACGGCCGATGCCCTCGCTGATGCGGGTCTCCTCGGTGGCTTCCATGACCGCGCGAAGGCCGCCATGTCCGTCCGGTTCGGCGACGAGGCACTTGAGGGAATTGCTCCCGATATCAAGGATGGCTACGCGGTGGGTCATGGAGGCGTGGGGCGTGGAGGCACGGGAGGTTTCACACGGAGACACAGAGACACGGAGGTGAAATCAGAAAAATTCCTCTGTGTCTCCGCGCCTCCGTGTCTCCGTGTGAAACCCTCGAAGTTATGAACTTAGAGTTTGTATCCATCTTTCGCGACAAGGAGGACGAATTCGCCTTTGCCGGACCGTTGGGCGAAGGCCGCGCGGACTTCGGAAACAGGCCCGGCGAGGATAGTTTCGTGGCGTTTGGTCAACTCGCGGGCGAGGCAGACGCAACGATCCGGGCCGAGGACTTCCTCGATCTCGCCGAGAAATTTCCCGATCCGGTGCGGGGATTCGTAGAAGATGAGGGTGTCGGGGGCGGCGGCCTGCTCCTCGAGGCAGCGCTTGCGGGCGGCGGACTTCGGCGGAAGAAAGCCGAAGAAGTGGAAGCGGTCGCTGGGCAGGCCGGAG
>JAAAOD010000052.1 GCA_009908535.1 Verrucomicrobiota bacterium | reverse complement strand
GAAGGGCCGAACCGGAAGAAGACGATGACAGTGACGACCACGGGACAGAGCGGGGAAACAGAAGAGCACGACAACAAGCGTGCTGCCTGCAGGGGAGGTGACGGACGGAATCCAGTCGGGAACCCTGCGGGTGCTTCAAGCTCACCATCGGACGGAAACTCCCTCATCGACGAGACAGCAAAGCTGGTCGAGCAGATGATCGAACGCGAGAACCTGAACGCCGCATGGCGGCGGGTCAGGTCGAACAAAGGAGCTGCCGGAGTGGACGGTCGTGGTTTTGACCAAACCGAAGCCATGATCCGGGAGCATTGGACCGAGATACGCGAACACCTGCTGGCAGGCACCTATGTGCCCAAGGCGGTGAAACGGGTGGAGATCCCCAAGCCCGGAGGCGGGAAGCGCAAGCTGGGCGTGCCAACGATATTGGATCGATGGATCCAGCAGGCCGCCCTGCAAGTGCTAACCCCGATCTTCGAACCGGGATTTTCCTCGCACAGTTACGGGTTCCGGCCCGGACGCAGCCCCCATGAGGCCGTGCGGCAAGCCCAGCGTTATCAGGAAGAAGGCAAACGCATCGTGGTGGACATCGACCTGGAATCGTTCTTCGACGAGGTCAATCACGACATGCTGATGGGACGCGTGCGCCGCCGGGTGAAGGACAAACGGATGCTCAAACTCATCCGCGCCTTCCTGAGAAGCGGCGTGATGGAAGGGGGTTTGACACGGACAACGGAAAAGGGAACGCCGCAAGGCGGACCCCTGTCACCGCTGCTCTCAAACATCCTGCTGGATGATCTGGATAAAGAACTGGAAAAACGGGGCCACAGCTTCTGCCGATACGCGGATGATTGCAACGTCTACGTTGCCACCCGCCGCTCGGGAGAACGCGTGATGGAATCGATGACCCGGTTCATTGAAAAGAAACTCAAGCTGAAGGTAAACCGCTCCAAGAGTGCGGTGGACTGGCCGACCAATCGGTCTTTCCTTGGCTTCAGCTTCACAATCCAGAAGAAGCCCAAAATCCGAGTTCCCAGAAAGAGCGTGAAGAAGCTCAAAAGCAAACTCAAGGAACTGTTCCGGGAGGGACGCGGGAGAAACCTGTTCTTCTTCATCAAAGAACGGCTCAACCCGGTCCTGCGTGGCTGGATCAATTACTTCCGCCTCGCCGCAACCAAAGGCTATGCGGAAGAACTGGACAGCTGGATACGCCGCCGTCTGCGCGGCATCCTGTGGCGCCAATGGAAGCGGCCCTACACCCGCTTTCGCCGCCTTGTTGCTGCCGGTCTGCCTGAGGAACGTGCCCGCTCCAGCGCATGGAATGGTCGCGGTCCTTGGTTCAACGCTGGTGCTTCCCACATGCACGCTGCCTTCCCCAAGGCCCACTTCGATGAAATGGACCTCATCAGTCTGCTCGACTCACTATGCCGACCGTAACAACATCAACTTCCGGAACCGCCGTGATACGTGAACCGTACGTCCGGTGGTGTGAGAGCCGGGGAGGGTGACCTCCCCCGGCTACTCAATACAGAGAGAAGGCATGGTCGGCGCGGGGACAAGCCCCGGCCCTACGCGGAAGCGCCGCAGCGCTTCCCTCCATTATCCGCCACTGGCGGGTTGCGGAGCCTTTTCTTGTCTTCATCTTGCATTTTATGCCGCAGCTTTCCCGCCTTATTCCGCTGACCCTCCTTCCTCTGCTTGTCCTTTTCACCGGTTGCGGGGAAGATTCCAGCGACGCGCCCGCCGACTCCGGTACCAAGGAGACCCTGACCGAAGTCGTCCTCCAGACGGACTGGATGCCCCAACCTGAGCACGGGGGATTTTACCAGGCGGTCGCGAAAGGATTTTACCTTGAGGAAGGCCTGGAAGTCACCCTTCTCCCGGGCGGTCCCAATACCATGAGTGTGCAGAAAATCCTGCGCGGACGGGTGGATTTCGCCATGAATCGTGCCGACGCGGTCTACACCTTCAACCAGAGGGACGTCCCGGTCATCATGGTCATGGCAACGCTGCAACACGACCCGCAATCGGTCATGCTGCATGCCGACAACCCCATCGACAGTCTTCCCGAACTGGACGGGGAATCCGTCATGGCGGTCCCGGGTCTGAGCTGGATCCAGTGGGTCGAAGCACGGTACGGGATCAAGCTCAACATCGTTCCCCACGACTTCGGAATGGAACGTTTTCTCGAGGACCCTTCCTTCATTCAGCAGTGCCTCCTCACCAATGAACCCTTCTACATCCGCAAAGCGGGCGTTGAGCCCAAGGTGATTCCTCTGCGCGAATCGGGCTTCGATCCGTATCACGGCGTCTACTGCCTGCGGAGCTTCGCGGAGGAGAAACCGGAAATTGTGCGGCGCTTTGTCCGCGCCTCCGTCCGCGGATGGAAGGACTTCATCCACAACGATCCCGGCCCCGCCTTCGCCTTGATTGCGGACCGCAATTCCCGCATGACGCCTGAATTCATGGCCTTCAGCCGCGGGGAAATGGTCGAGCGCCGCCTCGTTACGGGGAAAAAGGACGCTTCGGACGATACCGGCCAGCTCGATCCGGAGCGCCTCGAAAGCCTTGCCCGCCGGCTTCACGAGCTGAATATCGCCGAGGGCGATCCCGCCGCCGCCCCGGAATGGTACACCACCCGCTTTCTCCCCAGGTAATCGGTCGCGACCGAGAGCCGATGGTCAGGCCCGCGGATGCGCTTGCTTGTGGGCGGCCTTGAGGCGGTCGAGGCCGACGTGGGTATAGATCTGGGTCGTGGAAAGGCTGGCATGGCCCAGCATGCTCTGCACAGCCCGGAGGTCAGCCCCGGCGTCGAGAAGATGAGTGGCGAAACTGTGCCGGATCTTGTGCGGGGTAAGGTCCTCCGGAAGACCGCTCGCGCGGAGGTACTTTTTCATGTCCCGCTGAATCCGCCATGCGGAGAGCGGCTTGCCGAAGGCGTCATGCACGAGGAAGTCGGTGACTCCGCGCACCACGGCATGCCGGTCGCGGAAAAGCCGGAGCTTTTCGGCGGCGGTCTTTCCCATGGGACAGATCCGCTCCTTGCGGCCCTTGCCGACAACGCGGAGGCAACGGGCCGTGAAATCGGCATTGCCCCAGCGGGCTTCCGTCAACTCGCTGATCCGAAGGCCAGCCCCGTAGAAAAGCTCGAAAATCGCCTCGTCCCGCGCCGCCGTAAAGGCATCGATCCCGCCCTCCGCGAGCAGGCGCGATGGCGCCTCCAGAAAGGTCCGGATCTGCGGGGGCGAAAAGAATTTCGGAAGCGGTTTGCGGTAGCCGGGCAGGACGAGTCCGGAAGCGGGATTGGCCGCCACTTCCCCCATGCGGTGAAGGTAGCGGTAAAAGGAGCGAATGGCGCTGAGGCGCAGGTGGAGCGTCCGGCGCGAGGTTCCCGCACGCTGGGCCTCCACGATGTAGGACCGCAGGTCGCGGAGGCGGACAACCCGCAGATCCACTGGCGCCTCCCGCTGCCGTCGGCCTCCACGGGAGGCGGCGAGATCAAGCAGGGCCTGCCGGTAGTTCCGGACCGTGTACGGGGAATAGCGGCGTTCGTTGGCAAGATGGGCGAGGAAACGCTCCACAAGCTCCGGAACCTTCTCCTCCCCCTCGCCTTCCCTCACCGCGGAACCGTCCTCAATCAAGGCCGAGGATGCTGCGGCCTTCCGGAGAAATCATGTGTGGGGTCCATTGCGGATCCCAGACGATATCCACCTGCGCGGACGCGACGGCCGGCAGCGCCTCGATCTTTTCCCGCGCGTCGGCCGCGATGGTCGGCCCCATCCCGCAACCGGTCGCCGTAAGGGTCATCTTCACGTCGATGTGATGATTTTCCTCGGCCAGTTTTTTCACCTGCAGGTCATAGATAAGACCAAGATCGACGATGTTGACCGGAATCTCCGGGTCAAAACACTGCCGCAGCGCCGTCCAGACCTGTTCCTCACTGAAAGGAGCCTCATCGGGATGGGTGCCGGCTTCTTCCCGGACTTTTCCTGCGATATCGCCGCCGAGGGCGTCCACCTGTTCGAGACCGACGCGGTAAAGCCCGCCCCCGTCACGGAGGGTCACACTGCCGCCGAGGGCCTGCGAGATGAGATAACTTTCCCCGCTCTTCAGTTCCACCGGTTCACCGGAAGGAATGCGGGTGGCCGCGCAATCTTCGGCCAGGGTAATTTCCGTTCCACTCAATGTCATATGAATCCTTCTGAGAAAGTACCCTAACGGATGTGAAGGGTGTAGGGCAAGATCCCGTAGAGGCCGTTGGGATCGTTGAAAGATTGGAAGCGTTCCCACTCCGTGCGGAAGTCGCCTTCGAGGCGCCTCCACATATCGCCGGGAGCCACCTTCATCGGCCTGACCCCGCGGGCCTCCATGAAAATTTCCGCAATCTCCTCTTCAAGGGTCTTCGGGCGAGGACGTTCGACGATTTCATAATCGTCCCCGATGCCGGCAAGATCCGCTGCGCGCTTGATGGCCTCCTGAAGCCCTCCTTCGCGGTCGACCAGCCCGTTCCCGAGGGCCGCCTTGCCGGACCAGATCCGGCCTTTGGCCAGCTTGCGCACCTCCGCAAGCTCCATTTCGCGCCCCTCGGCGACAATGCCGAGAAAGCCATCGTAGAAGCGGTCGGCAAGGGAAGCGATGTGCTCCATCTCCCGTTCGGACTTCGGTCGTGTAACGGAGAAGGAATCGGCGAAGGGATGGGTTTCCACGCTGTCGACGCCGATGGCGAGTTTATCGGCGAGATCTTCGAAGTTCAAGAACATCACCACCACCCCGATCGAACCGGTCAAGGTGGACGGCTGGGCGAAGATTTCCTCACCATGGGCGGCGATCATGTAGCCGCCGCTGGCCGCCAGCCCTCCCATGGAAACAACGACCGGCTTCACTTGATTGGTCAGACGGACTTCCCGCGCGATACGCTCCGAGGCCGTGGCGCTGCCCCCGGGGCTGTTGATCCGGAGCACCACCGCCTTGCAGGAACTTTCCTTCCGCATCTCCCGCAGGTATCGCACCATCGGGCCGGACCCGACATTGTTCTCATCACCCTCCCCATCGACAATGGGTCCTTCGGCATACAGGACGGCAACCTGGTTGCCGCTGCCACCGGGAAGGAAGTCCACTGGTTTCCGGAGATTCATGGAGGCATAGGAAAAATAGGAAAACTGCCCGAAACTGTTCCGGTCCGCGTCGTAGAAACCTTTTTCGGAAAGATAGTCGACCAGCTCATCGTAATAAAGGCTTTTGTCCGCGATGCCCGCTTCGACCACGTCCTCCCCGATCAGGAAGAGATTGCTCTCCGCGATACCGTTCAGTTTCTCAATGGCCGCGCCGCCGTCCCCGGCCACGTCACCCGCGAGCGTGTTCCAGAGATCGTCGAGGTAAGCTCTCACCTGCTCCCGCTCCTCCGGGGACATCTCCGCACGCGAGAAGGCGTCCGCCGCCGATTTGTATTCCTCCCTTCTGACGGTTTGCACGCCGATTCCGGCCTTTTCCAATGTATCCCCGAGGTACAGTCCTTCCGCCGCGAGCCCACGGAAGTCGACGAAGCTCTCCGGGTTGACAATCACTTCATCGGCGGCCGACTTCACGTACAGGTCGCGCAGGTTGTCGCCTTCAAGATAGGCCCAGACCGGCTTTCTGGAGGCAAACCGGCGGATACTGTCCCGCAGGTCCCGCAAGGCCGCGTAGCGGCTGCCGTACCCTTCCGGAATGAGGTTCCCGCGAAGGAGCAGGCCCGCGATCTGCTTGTCCTTGCTCGCTTCCTCGAGGTTCCGCTGGAGATCGAGCAGGCTCACGCTCCGCAGCATTTCCCCTTCGAGCAGGGCCTCGGCCAGTTGCTGGCGGCCCGCCGCCGTCGGCTTCTCCGTCAGGTTGAAATTCAGATCGAGCACCAGGATAGCATCCTTTTGCGGCTTTTCCGGTTCCGGCGAAAGGATCAGTCCAAGTCCAAGGACGAAAAAGAAAAGAAGGATCGCGAACAGCACCGCCGCCGACACCAGCGCCAGCAGCATGCGCAGCACGGTAAGGAGAAATTTCACCATATACCGAAACGGTTGAACAGGGTTCGCCGAATCACAAGGCAAATGCGTCTTCCAGCACGACGAGGCTGATGGCGGCAAAGAGCAACCCCGCCCCGAGGGCGCGGCGCCAGAGGACCCGCCAGCCGTGACCGCGTTCGAAGTTGCCGAAGAGCGGTCCCACGCTCCAGACAAGGACCACCGACCAGAGGCCGCGCGAACTGTAGAGGATGTTCGCCGCCGTCGGATTGCCGAACTGGGAAATGGTCCAGTTGAGGATGTAGAACTGGATGACGATGACGAGGCTCGCCCCGAGCAGCCATGGCCAGCACTTGCGCGGCATTTCGAGCAGGGGTCCTTTGAAAAAGGGGATCAGCCCGAGGCTGCAGGTGAAAACGACGATCTGCT
>JAAAOD010000201.1 GCA_009908535.1 Verrucomicrobiota bacterium | reverse complement strand
GGCGTTTCCCTCCTCATGAAAAACCGGCGGCCGGAGGAATCGCTGGCGGAAACGATGTCCTTCCTCGCCGAGAGCAGCCGGAAAACCTATCAGGCGTTCCTTCAGGATAACGATTTTCTGACCTTTTACCGTCAGGCCACTCCCATCGATGTTCTCGAGATCAGCCGGATCGGCTCACGTCCTTCCCGGCGGACAGGCCGGATGACCCTTGATGACCTGCGGGCCATTCCATGGGTCTTCAGCTGGACGCAGGCCCGTTTTTACCTCCCCGGATGGTATGGGGTCGGCAGCGCGCTGGCGGATTTACGGAACCACCGCCCGGAGGCCCACGAGGAAATCAGCCGCCGCTACAATGAATGGCCTTTTCTGCGTTATGTCTTTTTCAATATTGAAAGCGGACTCGCCAGCGCCAATCCCGACTGGATTCACCGCTACAGTGAACTTGTCCGCGAGGAAAAGGCGCGTTCCCGCCTGCGCGACCGCGTCCTCGCGGAACACCGCCGCACCGGGGACGAACTCAGTCGCATCCTCGGTTCCCCCCTGCAGCAACGCCGGCCGCGCTTCTACAAAACCCTTCTCGACCGGGAAAAAGGACTGGATGTCCTCCATGAGGAACAGGTCCGCCTCCTCGCCGACTGGCGCGACCGCGGCAGCGATCCGCAGGATGAGCGCGTTCCCTCCCTTCTTCTCACCGTCAACGCCATCGCGAGCGGCCTGCGCACGACCGGGTGAACCGGGCTGAGGCCGCTCCTCAGCTTTCGCCGCGGCGCTGCATCAGGAAGCCCGCCAGACCGATCCCGAGGATGATCACCGCGACCAGCGGGTCCAGATCAAGGCGCAGGATCCATTCGCCGGAATCCTCCACGACCTTGTGGATGGTCACATCAAAAAGGAAATACCGCACCCCATGGACGAGGAGCCATGCTCCCACCATGGCGGTGGCCAGCTGAATCATCAGGTTGGTCAACGCCATCGTCAGCAGGGCCGCGACAAGGGCCGCGATCCCGAGAATCCCCGCCTGCAGCGCCACCCCCATGTCCTGGACGTAGGGTAACAGCGTTGTGGCCGCAAACAGCGCTCCGATGGTGCCCACGGCAAGGGAATAGAAAAAGAGGGCGAGGACGCCGCCGAGAATCGCGCCCGCCAGCAGGCCCCCCAGCGACCAGAGCACCGGTTCTTCCCCGTAGGTATAACCGGCATAGGCCAGCACCGCGGCACCCGCCACCGCCAGGATGGCCACCACGATCAACTTGAAAATCTTGAAGCCGAAAAAACAGCAGACCAGCCCCAGCAACGCCCCACCCCCGTAGAGCAGGGGCTCGTAAACTCCGGATAAAGCTTCCATAGGGAAGAGCTACGCCGCCGGGGTCCTGCCTTCAAGCCGAGAATGATCCCCGTGGAGGGCAACGCGGTGCGTTTGCGCAGGCCTTCTTATGAAAACCTCCGGAAAACCAGCGTAGCGTTGTGGCCGCCGAAGCCGAGGTTGTTGCTGAGGGCGACCTTGACCTCGCGCGCCACGGCCTTGTTGGGGACATACTCGAGATCGCACTCCGGATCCGGAAACTCATAATTGATGGTCGGGGGCACAATGCCGTGGCGAATGGTCTCGATGCAGGCAATGGCTTCGATCCCGCCGGCCGCTCCCAGCAAATGCCCGGTCATCGACTTGGTCGAGCTGATGGCGAGCTCCTCGGCATGTTCGCCGAACACCTCCTTGATCGCCGCCGATTCCGTCTTGTCGTTGTACGGGGTTGAAGTGCCGTGGGCATTGATGTAATCGACCTCCGCTTCCTTGATCCCGGCATCCTTGAGCGAGTTGCGCATGCAGGCCTGCAGGCCGACGCCTTCCGGGTCGGGCGAGGTAATGTGGTAGGCGTCGCAGCTCGCGGCATGCCCGGCCACTTCGCAGAGGATCTGCGCACCCCGGGCATGGGCGTGCTCAAGCGTCTCGAGGACAAGAATGCCCGCACCTTCCCCCATGATAAAGCCGTCGCGGCGCGCGTCGAAGGGCCGGCTGGCCTTTTCCGGTTCCTCGTTAAAGTTGGTGCCCATGGCCTTCATGTTACAGAACCCGGCATAGCCAATGCGGGTGATGCTCGCTTCGCTTCCGCCGGCGAGCATGATGTCCGCTTCTCCGGCGCGCAGGATACGCAGACAGTCCCCGATGGCATGAGCCGCCGTGGCACAGGCGCTGACGATCCCGTAATTGGGTCCCTTGGCCCCGAACTCGATCGCCACCACCCCGCTGGCCATGTTGCTGATCAGCATCGGGATCATGAAGGGCGAGACCTTGCGGGGTCCGGAACCCCAGAGGCGGAAAGTCTGCTTCTCGATCGTATCCAGTCCGCCGATACCGCTGCCGAGAATGCAGCCGAAACGCGTCGGATCACCGGGTATCCCGCCGTTGAGACCGGCGTCATCCATGGCCATGCGCGAGGCGGCCACGGCAAGCTGAGTGTAGCGGTCGTTGCGCTTGGCTTCCTTCGGATCCATCCAGTCGCCGGGGACGAAGTCCTTCACCTCGCCCCCCACCTTGCAGGGATAGTCGGCCGGATCGAAGTGCGTGATGCCCGTGATTCCGCTTTTCCCGGCGAAGAGAGCTTCCCGGAACGCGGCGACGGAGTTGCCCAGTGGCGTGATCGCCCCCATGCCGGTGACAACGATGCGCTTCCTTTCCATTTTCCCGAGTCTGGATATAGAAAGAGGCCTCGCAAGGCCTCTTCAAAGGATGGTGGTTGCAGGCGGACGTGCTCAGCTGCCGGACTTTTCCTTGATGTAGGAAATGACCGCGCCCACCGTCTGCAGTTTCTCCGCTTCGGATTCCGGGATTTCGCCGTCGATCTCGTCGGAAAATTCCTCTTCAAAGGCCATAATCAGTTCAACGGTGTCGAGGGAATCGGCGCCGAGATCTTCCAGAAAGGAAGCTTCCGGCGTCACTTGCTCTTCATTCACGTTGAGCTGGTTGACGATGATGTCCTTGACTCGTTCTTCGATGCTCTTGTCTGCCATTGTTTTATCTGAGTAAAGTTTAAGCTGCGAATTCCTTCACATCACCATTCCCCCGTCAACGGTAAATGTCTGACCGGTGATGTAAGAGGCCTCTCCAGAGGCAAGAAAGGCGGTTATATTGGCGATATCCTCCGGTTCGCCAAGCCGTTTCAAGGGAATCTGCTGCAAAATCGCCTTTTCCGTCTCCTCCCCGAGACCACTGGTCATGTCGGTCTGTATAAAGCCCGGGGCGACCGCGTTCACGGTGACGCTGCGTTTGGCGTATTCCCGGGCGAGGCTGCGGGTAAGCCCGAGCATGCCGGCCTTGGCGGCGGCGTAATTGGCCTGACCGGCGTTGCCCATGAGGCCGATGACGGAACTGACATTGATGACGCGGCCCCAGCGCTTGCGCGCCATGGCGGGCAGGAGGGCTTTGCTCCAGTGAAAACAGCTGTCGAGGTTGGTGCGCAGGACGGCCTCCCAGTCCTCGGTGCTCATCCGCATGAGCAGGGTATCGCGGGTAATCCCGGCGTTGTTGACAAGGATGTCGATGGAATCGTGTTCCTTGAGCAGGGCGGCGGCGCTTGCCGCGACGGCCTCACCGTCAGCGACATCGACGGCCTTCGCGACGGCCTTGCCACCGCCGGCATTGATGGCCTCCGCGGCCGCTCCGCAGGAATCCGGGTTACGGCTGACGCAGATGACCGTTACTCCCTGGCGGGCGAGTTCCTCGGCGATCGCCTTGCCGATTCCCCGCCCGGCACCGGTTACCAGTGCGGTTCGCTCGTTGAAGCTTAATTGCATGGCGGGAAGTGAATTGACGGCTTGGTCACGCTGGCAAGCGAATTCAGGACCCAGGCTGCCGGACATGATAGCTGGTCTCGAATTCGATGACCCGCTCCCCGACATCGATTTCAAGGTCGAGGCGGCCCTTCGGAACTTCGTTTTCGGGCGGATAAATAGTGGCGATAATGGTCCGGGGCGGTTTGTCCTCCTTGAAGCTGTAGCCGGTTCCGCGCAGCTCCCCTCCCTCGTGCAGCAAAAGATCAAGGGAGGTGTCAAAGCGGAGGCGCAGGGTGCCCCCTTCGCTTTTTTTCGGAACCAGCGGGACATCGAGGGCGTAGTTGCCGACGAGGGCTCCCTCCTCGAGGCGCAGGCTCCCGACGTTGAGGTGAACCTTGGCGATGAGCACCCGCGTACTGGAATCCGCGACATCGATCCGCGGGCCATCCGGAACGGCCTCGAGATCCGGAGGTCCGGGCGTGGAGTCCGCCTCCTCCGCAAAGGCCAAGGAAGCGCTGCCACCGAGGCAGGCCGCGACGAGGGTAAGCGGTACAGCCAGCCTAGCGGCGCACTTCGAGATTTTCCCGGGCATCGAGGTCTTGGAGGATTCCCTGAAAGGCGGCGTTCACTTCTTTATCGCGCAACGTTCGCTCCGGGTGGCGGAAAACCAGTTTGAAGGCAAGGGAGCGGTGTCCCTCGGCAAGGCCTTTTCCCTCGTAGACATCAAAGATGGCGAGGGACTCGAGCAGCATACCGTCCTCGAGATGCGCATCGGCGAGGGAGGCCAGCGTTCGTTGCACTTCCCCGGCCGACACCGTGGAGGGAGCCACCACGGCGAGGTCGCGAATCGCCGGAGGGTAATCACTGAAGGGGCGGAACTGGCGACGCGGAGGGAGTTTTTTCAGGAACTCCGGCAGGAAGTAGACCGCCCCGGCGAGGACCGGATGCTCAAGGTCCCAGCGACGCGTCATCCCGACGTGCAGCATGCCGAACTTCGCTTCATACCCGCGTTCGAAGGAACCGGTCTGGGCTGCCTGTCCCGCCAGCCATGCATTTTCATCCTCGATGGGGGCAAAGGCATTGGGCTCCAGATTGACCCCGGCCGCCGCCAACAGGTCCGTAACCACTCGGGCGGTCATGTAATAATCGGGCACGGCCTCCTCGCGCCAGGTTGTCCGTGGTTCATTGGAACAGACAAACCCGACGGAGACCATTTCGTAGATGGCGCCGCAGTACTCGCGGAAAACCCTGCCGATCTCAAAGAGCCGCCGCGCTTCGTTATGGCGCGCCCGATTCAGTTGCAGGCAATCGAGAAGACCAGGAATGACCGAGGTCCGCAGATGGGAGGCATCACTGGCGAGCGGGTTCGCCACCGCGAGGGAGTCCGCCTGCGCATGCCCGTACCAGAGGCGCAGCTCCGATTCGCTGCGCAATGTGTAGTGAATCGCCTCGTGGAATCCCTTGCCGACGAGTTGTTCCGTCGCCTTGCGCCGGTAGCGGACGACGGGATCGTCCTCGGCGAGGGTCACCGTTGCCTTGACCGGGGCCTCGGGGATCTTGTCCGAGCCATGCATGCGGACGATCTCCTCGACAAGGTCAATGGGCCGGTACAGGTCCTGCCGGTGGCTGGGGACGCCCACCCGGAAAAGCACTTCGCCCTCGTCGTCTTCATCGCGCCCCACTCCCAGCTCCAGACGCTGCAGGGCTTCTTCCATTTCCTCGTCGGAAATGTCGTATCCGAGGCGGGAACGCACCCACCCGGGCGTGAGTATAACTTCCTGCTCCACCATGAGCGGTTCGCCGACGAGCAGCGGCGGTCCCAGCAATTCCCCGCCGCAATGCTGCAGGATGAGATCGAGGCAGCGCAGGGCCGCGTATTCGGCTCCGCGTGGATCAACCCCGCGTTCGAAACGGTACGAACTGTCCGTGGAAAGGCCGAGGTGCCGACTCGTCCGGCGCACCGAAACGGGATCGAAGTAAGCGGCCTCGAGGAAGAGATCGGTCGTCGCCTCCTCCACTTCGGCATCAACGGATCCCATGACACCGGCGACGACGAGGGCCCGCTCCGCGTCGGCGATGACAAGGTTCCCCGGATGCAGGCTGCGCTCCTTGTCGTCGAGGGTGGTGATCTTTTCTTTCTCCCTTGCCGGGCGGACGAGAATACGGCCGCCGCGGATCTTTCTCACGTCAAAGGCGTGCAACGGCTGGCCGGTTTCCAGAAGGACGTAGTTGGTAAGGTCGACCACGTTGTTGATGGGGCGCAGCCCGACGGCGCGCAAGCGGCGTTGCAGCCATTCCGGACTCGGCTCCACCGAAACCCCGCGGACGCTGTAGCCGCGATAATGGGGGCAGGCATCGGTATCCGTGCATTCCAGTTCTTCCACAAGCTTCCCCGGTTTGGCGGAAGACAGGTTCAGTTCCAGTTCGGGATACTGCAGATCTTTCCTCAGGAAGGCCGCCAGCTCCCGCGCAATCCCCATGTGACTGAGGGCGTCGGGGCGGTTGGGGGTGATTTCCAGGTCAAAGACGGTGTCGGGCGCCGGAAAAATCTCGTTTGCGGGCGAGCCGATGGGGGGACGTCTCTCGAGAACCAGGATCCCGTCGTGATCATCCCCCAGTCCGAGTTCCCGTTCCGAGCAGATCATCCCTTCGGAGACCACGCCGCGCAG
>JAAAOD010000099.1 GCA_009908535.1 Verrucomicrobiota bacterium | reverse complement strand
CTCCAGGACTTCCTGCAGGCGCGGGGCGGCGTCGCCGAGAAGAATCCCCATGCGTATCCGCGGCGCGATGCGCCCGGCGAAGGGGCGCAGGTCGCCCCCCCGGTAACGTCCGCCGCCAATCCAGAGGACCGGATCGGAAAAATTCTGCAGGGCGGCTTCCGTAGCGGCGAAATTGCCGGCCTTGGAATCATTCCAGAAGCGGACCCGGCCCGCCTCTGCGCAGGGATGGAGCCGATGGGCCCGCACCGCAAAAGCCTCCGCGGCGGCCTTCAGTTGTTCATCGGGAAGGCCGCGCTCGCGCCAGTAGCGTCGGAAAAGGGCAAGGGCGGGACGGTGGATGACCGTTGAGAAGGCCGAACTGTCGGGCAGTTCCCATTTCGGCATGTCCTCCGGACGCGCCATGCGCAGTTTTTCCGGAAGGGGAACGCCGCACTCTTCTGCGGCTACCCGGACCGATTCCCCGACGTAAAAATCCGCCTCCGGGCTCAGGCTGCCGAGCCGGAGGATACGTTCAAAGAGTTCTCGCCTCTCGCCGGGATCCTCGACGTGATCCTCGTGGAAGTTGGTCCAGAAAAGCGTCTCGAAGCGGAAGTGCTTGACCACGCGGGCGAGCGCTGGACCCATTTCACAGATCGCGGTAACGCCGTCCAGTTCCGGGCGCACGGCAAGGCGCGAGAGAGGATACTGGTTCTGTCCCGCCGCGACCGCGCTGATTCCCGCACGCTTCAGGGCGAAAGTCGCGAATTCCTGCAGGGTCGTTTTCCCGTTCGTCCCCGTAATGACAAGGGTCGGCCCGCGCCGGAGCTGCTGGGCGAAGTCGATCTCGGAAAGGCATTCACACCCGGCCGCCGTGGCGGCGCGAAGCCATGAATGATCCGGCCCGAAGGCCGGGCTGTGCAGGACGAGGTCATGCTGCCCCGCCTCCCTTTCCGTGAAGGTCCTTCCGGTATCCTCCTCCCCCGCGCGCTCGTCATAGGCCCGGAAGGAAATGTTCATCCGTCGCAGGATTTCCATGACAGCCTGTCCGCTCGATCCGACACCAAACACCGCCACCGGGCGCTCCATGCGTTCGAGAAGGGGATCGGGAAGGGTTTCACGTAAATTCATCGCAGTTTCAGAGTGGCGAGGCCGATGACGGCGAAGACGAGGGAAAGGATCCAGAAACGGATGACCACCTGCGTCTCCGCCCAGCCTTTCAATTCAAAATGATGATGCAGCGGGGCCATGCGGAAAATCCGCTTGCCGGTGAGCTTGAAAGAGCCGACCTGAAGAATGACCGAAATCGCCTCAAGGACGAAAATGCCCCCGATGAGGACCAGCGTTACGGGCTGCAGGATCATGAAGGCGATGATGCCGATGAGCCCGCCGAGGGCAAGGCTTCCGGTATCGCCCATGAAAACCGCCGCCGGGTGCGCATTGTGCCAGAGGAAGGCGAGGCAGGCCCCGCAGAGAACGGCGCAGAGAACCGTCAATTCCCCCGTCCCGGGCATGAAGGGAAGAAGCAGGTACTCCGCGTAAATGGCGTTGCCGGCGGCGTAGGCCATCAAGCCGTAGGCCATCGCCACGGTGACGGTGCACCCGATGGCCAGGCCGTCGACGCCGTCGGTAAGGTTGATGGCGTTGCTGGAGCCGGCGAGGACGAGGAAAAGGAACAGGAAGAGGAACGGGAGCGGCAGGGCCGCCACGATCGGCTCCTTGTAGAACGGCAGCCATAACTGGCGGACGAATGCGCTGCTGTCCGGATGCCAGAGAAGAATGGCCAGGGCCACCACCGTGAGCAGCGCCTGCCCGAGGAGCTTGTAACGTCCGGGCAGGCCGCGGCTGGAGGAGGCGCTGATCTTGCGGTAATCGTCCATGAAACCGATCAGGGTCAGGCCCGCGAAGACAAAAAGACCCGTGAGGACGAAAACGTTCCACTGCGCCCACAGAAGGGTGGAGGCGGTCAGGGAGATAAAGACGATGAGGCCGCCCATGGTCGGGGTACCTTCCTTGCTCTCGTGCAGATCGGCCAGCGCGCCGACCTCGTCCTCCCTCCGGAGGACCTGCCGGGCCTTGATCCGGCGCAGTCGGTTGATCAGGAAAGGGGCGAGCCACATGCCGATAAACAGGGCCGTGGCGGCACCGCCAAGCCCGCGGAAGGAAATGTAGCGAAAAAGTCGCAACGGGCCCCAGACGCCTTCCAATTCCGCGAGTTCGGTCAGCATGGCGTTGCCTCCTCCGGTAAAAGGCGTTCCAGGGCATGGCGGCGGCTGCCCTTGAGGAAAACCGCCCCCTCGAAATCCTCCAGTTCCATGGCCAGCTCAGCCGCGTCCTCGACGATCCGCGGCTCCCAGGGACCGTCCGTGCGTTCGGCGAGGCCTTCCTGATACCAGGCCGCCGCTTCCCCGACCAGGGCCACGGGGTTGCCGGGAACAAGCGGGAGCCGCCGCGCGGTGTCGCGGTGCCAGTCCGCCTCCGCCGGGCCGAGTTCCGCCATGCCGCCGAGGACGTAGAAGTGCGGACGGTCCGCGAAGCGCCGCCTGAAACGCTCCATACTGTCGATCATGGAGACCGGATTGGCGTTGTAACAGTCGATATAGAAATGGCCCTTGCCGCATTGAAGGATTTCCCCCCGCTGGCGGAACGGGCGCCACGCGGCGAGGCCGTGGCGGATGGCATCCGCTTCCCTTCCGAGGGCGCCGGCCATGGCGACGACGAGGGCGAGGTTGCGCACCATGCCGCGGCTTCCCGCCGCAAAGGAAAGCCGGCCGCGGAAGGAAGGCGTCTCCATGGTCAGGACACCTCCCTCCGGGCCGTTTTCATCAGTCCATTTGTAGTGGTAAATTGCTACATCTCCCGAAAGCCCGGGAATCCCTTCCCCCGCCCCGTCGATCGCGATGACCCGTTTCCCCGCCGCCGCCTCGCGGAAGGGCGCGTAGCGGAGGAGCTCGAGCGGCAGCACCACGATCCCACCGGCGGGGACGGCAGCGGCAAGGCGCGCCTTTTCGCGGGCCACCCCGTCGAGGTCCCCGAGCTGCTCGAGGTGGGCCGGTCCCACTCCGGTAATGACCGCGTGGTCGGGTTGCAGGATTCCGGCGAGCAGCTCCATCTCGCCCGCCCGGTTGATGCCGGCCTCGAGGATTGCTCCCTCCGCGCCTTCGGCGACGAGTTCGAGAAGGCTGAGGGGGAGGCCGATGTGGTTGTTGAAGTTTTCCTTTGTGCGGTACCAGCCTCCGCCGAGGGCGCACCCGAGCATTTCCCGCACCGTCGTCTTGCCAAAGCTTCCGGTGATACCGACCACCGGTCCGCTAAATTCCTGCCGCGCCGCCGTCGCGATCATTTGCAGGGCGCGCAGGCTGTCCTGCGCGACCAGTTGGGGCAGGCTGACCTCTGCGCGCGGCCGCTCCACAAGGGCGGCGAGGGCGCCCTGTTCCTGCGCGGCGGCGAGGTGCTCATGCCCGTCCGCGCGCTCCCCGCGCAGGGCGACAAAGGTTTCCCCGCCGCGCATCCGCCGGGTGTCGTGGGCGAAACGGCCGAGGACCGGCGGCGGGTTTCCCCGCCAGCGGCCGTCACACGCAATGGCTGCACGCTCCCCGTCCATTCCTATCGGTTTCGCCATTCCCGGTTGCGAAGGATTTCGCGCACCACCGCGCGGTCGTCAAAAGGCACGACGCAATCGGCGTATTCCTGGAAGCGCTCATGTCCCTTACCCGCGATCAGGACGGTATCGCCGGGGCGCGCTTCGGCAAGGGCCTCCGCAATCGCCGATCGACGGTCCGCGAGAAAGCGGAGGTTGTCCCGCCCTTCGTTGCCTTCCCGCATGTGCTCAAAAATTGACGACAGTTCCTCGCTGCGCGGATTGTCCGCCGTCGCGAGGGCGAGGTCGCTCTGCTCCGCGACGATGCGGGTGACCACCGGCCGCTTGCGCGGATCCCGGTCCCCGCCACAGCCAAAGACCGTCAGGAGGCGGCCCTTGGTCAGGCTGCGCACCATGCGGAGCCCCTTTTCGTAAGCGGCCTCGGTGTGCATGTAATCGGTGAGAATGGTGAAAGACTGGCCCTCCTCAAGGCGCTCCATGCGCCCGGGGACCCCGTTGAAGGAAAGCAGCGCCGCGCCCATTTCCTCCACTGTCAGTCCGTCGGCATACCCGGCGGCGAGGGCGGCGAGGACATTCTGCAGGTTGAATTCGCCGATCAGCGGGCTGACCAGCTTCAGCTTGCCCTCCGGCCAATGCAGGGTGAAGCGGGTGTCCTTCTCGCTGTAGCGAACTTCCGTGGCCCGGAACGTCGCTTCCTCGGCAAGGCCGAAGCTGAGGAGGCGCGTTCGCGAGGGCAGCTCCATCCTCTCGATCCGTTCGCGGACTTCGGCGTCGTCGATTCCCGCGACCAGATGGCGCAGGTGCTTGCCCTGCGCGGCGATGAATCCGGCTTCCAGTTCACAGCAGGCCTCGTGCGAACCGTGGTAATCGAGGTGCTCAGGGGTGAGGTTGAGAAGGGCGAGGGTCTGGAAAGGAAGGCCCGCCACCCGGCCCTGGTCGATCCCGTGCGCGCTGACTTCAAGAATGGCGCGCTCCAGTCCGCAGTCATGGATCTGGTGCAGCAGCGCGTACATTTCCACCGGTTCCGGGGTCGTCCGGTGCGCCGGCAGGCTGCGGTTGCCCACCGCATAGGAAAGCGTTCCGATCAGCCCCGAGGGCTGCCGTTCCTTCCGGAAATGATGAAGCAGGTTCGCCGCCACCGTCTTTCCACTCGTGCCGAGAAAGCCGGTCAATTGGAGTTTGCTTTCCGGTTGCTTGTGAAAGCGGGCCGCCATCTGCGCCACCGCGGCACGGATATCGGGGACCTGGACAAGAGTGACCTTGGGCGGAACCCAACAATCCTTCTCGCAGACCACGACGGTGGCTCCCCGCCCGACCGCTTCCTCGATGTAGTGGTAGCCGTCGGTACGCCGACCGGGAAGCGCGAAAAAGAGGCCCTCCGCCATGACGCGCCGCGAGTCCGTGGCAAGACCGGCGACGCGGCGGTTCGCCGGGCCGGTGATCTTGATGCCCGGAAGGCCGCGCACCAGTGGTTGCAATCCCATGCTCATACGACGCTCCCGGTGGGCTCGGTGCAGCAGCATCGCCGAAGCGTTGACATGACAATCGGCGAGACGGTTGCGGGCGTGGGTTGCGGGGTGGGTTTCATTGCGGTCAAGAAGGGGGACACTATTCATGTTGGACGAGGAAAGGTTGCCAGTTGTGCGGTTTTCGGATCGAAAGATGCGGAATGAGCGCTTCGCCGATGCGCCGGAAGACCGGCGCGGCGACCACGCCCCCGTAGGCGGGCAGACCATCCGGATCCGCGTCATCGACGATTACCGTGATGACGACACGCGGATCGGGAGCGGGGAAAAAGCCGGTGAAGGAACTGATGTGGTGACGCCAGGTGTAGCGGCCCTCGACGAGCTTGCGCGTCGTGCCGGTCTTGCCGGCGACGGCGTATCCCGGGATGCGCGCGCGCCCGGCCGTGCCTTCGCTCGTGGCCACGTCGCTGAGCATGGCGCGCATCCATTCGGCCGTTTCCCGCGAAACGATGCCGCGCTCTTTTTCGCTGCCCAGCGGCACCGTTTGCGCTGGTTCCTCCCGCTGCAGGTCAAGGAAAAGGCGGGGAGCAGTCGCGCTCCCTTCGTTCGCGATGGCGGCGGTGGCGAGGTGGATCTGCAGCGGTGTCGCCCCGACCGCGTAACCGGTCGGCAGGCGGCTGATGGTGTAGCCGTCCCAGTCCTCCACGGCGTGCAGTTGCCCGGCGACGGCTCCGGGAAGCGGCCAGCCGGGTTCCCGTCCGAACCCGAACTTCGCCGCCCAGTCGTGCATCCGCCGCTCTCCCAGCATCATGCCGATCTGAGCGGCGCCGCGGTTGCTCGATTTCACGAGGACGCGATGGACCGGGACCGTCCCCAGGGTTTTGGAATCCTGTGGCAGCGGAATCCGGACGCCGTTGTATTCCGCGTATTCGCGGGCGCAGTCGATAGGGGTGGCAGGCTGCACCACTCCCTCCTCGAGGGCGGCCGCCACCGTGACGATCTTGAAGGTGGAGCCCGGCTCGATCTGGTCGGCCACGGCCCGGTTGCGCTGCGAGGCGATGGGATATTCCGGAAAACGGTTCGGGTCAAAGGTCGGATGGTTGGCGAGGGCGAGGATCTCCCCGCTGTCGGGTTCCGATACGATGATCGTCGCCGCCTTCGGCGACATCTCCTCGACGAGGCGTGCCATCTCCTCCTCCACCGTCGCCTGTACGAAAAGGTCGAGGGTCAGGCGTACATGAAGGCCGTCCCGCGCGGGCACCTCGCGGTCGCGGAAGGCAACCAGCTCGCGGCGATGGCCGTCCACTTCCGTCTCGCGCCAGCCGGCCTGGCCGCGCAGATAGTAATCCAGTGCCCGCTCCACGCCCATCACGGGGGTGTCCTCGCGGTTCAGATAGCCGATGATGTGCGCCGCCAGTTCGCGTCCGGGATAGTACCGCTCGTAATGACGATTTCCA
>JAAAOD010000096.1 GCA_009908535.1 Verrucomicrobiota bacterium | reverse complement strand
ATTCTGAAAGATGTAGGGTTCGGCGGCGATATTGCCGTTGTAGCTGGTATCACTGATTCCCGATACGGTAAGGGAATAGATCCCGCCATCCTTGAAACCGCGGTCGGGGGAGGAACGGTCGGTGCGGTCGGCCGTCACCTCGACGGTCTTGCCGTCCTCCTGGAGGCGGACGCTGGATACGCGGTAATCGTCGTTGGGGAAAAGATAATTGTCGCGATCCTGCGCGGAACGCTTCTCCACGGGCTCATTGAAGAGAAGAACCAGCTTCCGGCTGTCGGTCGGGTGGGCGGAGAGCATGGGCTTTTCCGGAGGCTCTGTGTCGAGCGGCTGGAAGATCGTTTCCTCACCCGCCTCGATAGCATTGGATTTGATGGAGCGATCCTCGATGTTGTAGGCAATCAGTCGATACTCCCGACCATCCTGCAGCTCCTCCACCTCCAGCTTTACGGAGGCACCGGAGGGATCCGCCTCGTCCACCGATGCGGAGAGGATCGGGACCTGGGAACCATCGGCGGCGTCGACGATGATAAAGGAGGGTTTGGCGGCGGGATCGTCGCCGGGGACCTCCATGCGGATAGAATCGGGATCGATCGCCTCGGAAAAGATGGCGGTTACGTTGGAGAAATCGTTCTCGCTGACCACGGATTCGATCTCAGGGCCGGTCCCGTCGACCCAGAACAGCCATGAAAGCAAGGCGGTAAGGATGAGGACGGCGGCCACCGCGATCCCGGCAAGCAGGTAGGTTTTCACCGGCTTGACCATGAGGCCCAGCTTGGCGAGGAGGGTGTCCTCGGTGGTGGCGGCCCCGTATTCATTTTCCGACGACGGCGGCAGCCCGAGGTCGTCGCGCTCGTCCAGGCAGAGGCATTCCGCGTGCGGAATGGAGGCGCTGGTATCGACGAGGAACCTTTTGCCGGCGGTGGCGTAGGCCTCCGGATGGCGCTCCGGGCAGGGAAGGCGGAAATCGAGCCGGAGTTCCTTCTCGTAGGCGGAGAGCGCTTCGGGCGAGCCCTCCTCCGCCGCGCAGGGGTCGTAGAAGTCGTCCACCGCGCTCTGCAGCTCCGTGAGGGTGCCCGGCCAGATGCGCTGGAAGGGCTTCACCCTGGCGGCGGGAACCTTGCCGGAGGCGGTCTGGTAGGCCTCCACTTCGCCCTTTTTATTGAGAATCGGGCTGGCGAAGAAGGCGGCGAGGGGATGTTGGCGCTTGTGGAGCAGGGCGATGGTTTCCTTCTGCTTGTCTTCCCGGGACATGCGCATCTCGCGCAGGCGGTCGAGCAGGCTGGAGCCGGCCGGGTAGCGGCTGGAAATGGGACAGAGGGGCAGGCTGGAGCCTTCCTTCCATTCCGTACCCCAGAGGATGAGAAGCTTGCGGTCGTCTGGTGGGCCATAGAGCCAGTAGGCGTTGGGCTCGACCTTCGGATCCGGCAGCTTGAAGGTGAGACGCAGCTCCTGTTCGGCGCGGGTGACCCGTTCGTCGAATCCGTCGACACCGTAGAAAACCCTGGCGGCGGCTTCGAACTGGTCGATGAGGCTCTCTGGAAGGTACTGCATCCGTTCCATCGATGCCATGTCGATGTCCGCTAGATTGTAGACGACCTTCTCCTCCTGGGCGTTGTGCCTGGCGGCGGGAAGAAAGGCGGTCAGCGGTTCCTTGTGGAAATGGACGATCCGGTAATGGGAGCGGTCGAAGTAGCTTCCAAGCCGGTCGCGGGTACGGAAAAGAAAATACGGGCGCTTGAGCTGGCGGACGACGGATTGTTCTTCAAAAATCTGGAATTCGGTATCGTTCATGACGGGTGCTTTCAGGCGGTGATGACAAGGGCTCGCTGGAGGACGCGGGGGGCGTCCTCCTGTTGATCGATAATGGCCCAGGAGAGGGAAACCGCGACGGTGCCTCCGTTGCCGGAGTGGTCGTCGTCACGGACCATGGTGTCGGTATCAAAGGGCGTCCCCGGATAGGAGGGGCGCAGGGAAAGGGAAGGGTAAACGGCGGTGACGGCCTTTTCATAGACCTCGCGCCAGCGCGCGACCGGATCCGGCAACTGCCCGGCCTTTTCGTGCTTGTGCGCCCAACGCATCAGTTGCCGACTGAAATGGTGGATCCGCCTGGCGAACTCAGCACGCGAAGAAAGCGGTTTCTCAAGGGCGAGCTGGATATCGATTAGGGCGAGGAAAAGCGCCACTGCCTGCGGGTTCTTGTCCACCATCTCTTTCTCCAGCAACTCGCGTGAAGCGGCAAGGGGCCCCCCGGGCAAGAGGAATTCCGGCCAGAGGGCGTCGAGGGTAGAGGGGGCGGCGGCCTCTGCCGCGGCCGTCTTGGCCTCCGCAGGCATGTCACTTTCCTCCTGTTCCCTTTTTTCGGTAAGAAACTTTTCCCATTGGGCGGTGGCCGTTTCCGCAGCCGTCCGGGAAGAGGTTTCGACCGCTTCGGAAAGCACGGTGCCGAACTTTTCCTCCATTTGTCGCAAGGATTTCGCTACATCCTGCTGTGGGTCGGGACGGATTGGGAGCGAGCGGATCTCTCCGGTGAGCTCCTCCAGTTTCTCTTGCAGGGGCGCGAGGGAAGGACTGCCTTCGGCGGCGCTCTTTCCTTTCTTCGGCGGGTTGCGCGAAGGCCGCAGGGAATGGCCGATTCTGGAGAGTTCGTGGATGAAATAGAGCTGGAAGACGAGGAGGACGAGGAGAACGACCGGCGTGGAGATGAGCAAGACGAGGGGCCATCCGGTCAGGGAACGGAAACTTCCGGGAGGTGGCGCGTCGGCAGAGGGCAGGCGGGCCTCGAGGTCATCGATCCTTGCAGCGAGGGCCCGGGTGGCCTGCAGGTTCTGTGCCTGGCCGCCTTCCAGATCCGCCACCGTTCCCCGCCATTGTCGGGCAAGGCGCTCCACCGCGGCGATGGCGGGGTCCGTTTCCGCTGCGACGGCCGCCTCCTGCGCGACGTCCTCCTCAATGGCGGACTGGGCCGTCAACCCGGCGGGGACGGCTGCGAGAAAGATAGAGGCTGCGAGGCATCGATTCACTGGGCCGGAAGGTCGGCCACGCGCAGGCGCGGGGAATCCAACCAGAAGGTTTCGTCCGAAAGTGTGTTCAACCGCCATTCGACCATGCCGAGATTGAGGTCAGGCGAATCGGGATGCGGCTTGATGTCCACCAGCTCAAGGCGCTCGCCCTTGTCCTTTTCGGAGACCGCCCGCAGCGTGACGCGGATCCCGGCGTCCTTGTGCACGCCGTAAGAAGGATGCGTGCGGATTTCGTACACTGGATCGGGCATGAGGCCGGGGGCGTCGCTGACCTTGCGGCCGATACGGAAAGGGAGCTTGCAGTCGAAGGTACGCGGCTCGGAACGGCGCAGCTCGCCCTCGGCCCCAAGATCCCCCGGCGTGAAGAGGTATTCGTCCCCGGCATCGTGGGCGGGCACATGCGGGTTGTAGCGAACCCAGTACGACTGTGCGGGCGCCTCGAGGGCCTCGGATTGCACAAGGTCGAGTCCCTCGAGATTGCCGTTGAGAAATTCCTGGTACAGGGCGGCGCCGACGACCGTGCAGGTCTTGGCATCGGCGATCTGGTTCTTGCGGTTCTTGAAGGGATACCACTCGCCCGCCTGAAAATTCTTCATCGAAATGACCCGCTGTGGAAGGAGCGGGAAGGCCTTGAGGAGTTCCTCGCGGATGCGCGGAAGTTCGGACGGCTTGCCGGAAAGAATGACGAGGTCGCACTTGAAGGCGTCGGCGGTGCTGCCAAGGTGCTCGAAGAAGCCCGAGAAGGTTTCGTCGATGCAAGCCTCGAGATCCTCCTTGGGCGCGTCGAGGAAGACGTTTTCGACCGCGAGGACGTCCCCTTCCCAGTGGTCA
This sequence comes from Verrucomicrobiota bacterium, assembly GCA_009908535.1. Taxonomy (GTDB): domain Bacteria; phylum Verrucomicrobiota; class Verrucomicrobiia; order Opitutales; family Oceanipulchritudinaceae; genus Oceanipulchritudo. The sequence goes on along the minus strand of JAAAOD010000096.1, from coordinate 2,680 downwards.
CCGTTGCGGGCGAGTTTGTGAATACAATCGACGAGGATGCCATTGAGCTCGCGCAGGACCTCGACATTGATGAGGGACTGCTGGGCGAGCTCGTCGAGGGAAAGCTTTTCCCATGAGCGCTCGGGATCCTCGCCGAGTTCCGTCAGGTTCTGCAGCCAGCGGTTGATGATGGGGACGAAGACGAGGCGGATGACCCTCGCCAGCTTCTGCGAGGCCTTCGAATCGATCCGGTTGTAGGGATCATCCTGGGCGTGCTCGAAAAACCCGCGCACATGCTCGAGGGCGTCCGGAATGGCGCGGTACTGGCCCTCGTCGGAGGCCTTGATCCACACCGGAAGGAGAATGCGCTCGATGACCATGCGGACGAGGTTGTCCCCGGCAAGGCTGAAACCGTCGCGGAATTTCAATACGGACTGGATCTTGTCGGAGGCGGTCATGGCCTCCTCCTCCAGCTTTTCGTATTCAATGATCGCGACATCAGTGGTTCCGCCGCCGACGTCGACGTTCATGACGGTGACGCGGTTGCCGTCCCCATAGAGCTGGAGCCACTCGTCGATGTCGCCGCGGAGGGCGCGCAGGTGTGAATAGATGATGGGGATCTGCGAGCAGACGGCCTCGTCGATGGGCTTGTCGGCAAGGAGGGGACGGGAACCCCCGATGGAGGGGCTTTCAAAAGAAACGGGGCGCGTGTCGGAAAAGCGGGAGAGGCTGAAGAGGTTGATGGCGCGCTGCCATTGCGCGAAGTACTTTTCCTTTTCCTCGGCGGTCCAGCCCGCCGGAAAGGTGGCGCGGATGGAGCGGAGGCGGCGGGGCAGGCTCTCGCGCCCGGCAATCTGCAGGTACTGCGGGGAGTTCATCTGCCGGTGCGCGGTCTCGATGATCTGGAGGGCAAACCAGCAGAGGGCGTCGCGCCGCGGGTAGGTCGGGGGGAGGCGCTCGACATCGCTGAGGATGGCGAGATGTCGGAAGTCGTCGACGGAGGAGGGCGGGTTGTTAATGTCCCAGTCGTTCATTTCCGGGGACGGGTCCATGAAGAGGCGGAACAGCCCTTTCAGGTCGTCGTAGAAATCGGGCGGGCGCTCGTCGGTGGGATTGGGGATCTGTTTCCACCACGTGCCGCCGCGTTCGCCGGTCGGATCCTCGTCCCAGACGTATCGCTTCGGCGAGCTGAGGTAGAAGCGGGCGTCCTTGCTCAGATCGAGGCCGGCGAAGATCTTGAAGACACCGTCGGGGGAGGAGCGACCGCCACCGATGATGGCGGGAGAGAGTTCGACAAAGGTGTGCGGGAGGAATCTTTTCTCGCGGTAGCCGAGGAGCTTGCCCTCCTCATTCTGCACCGGCTCGTAACTGGGGACGAGTTTGTCGTTGTTGGAAGGCGGCTCGAGATGGGCGAAAATGGGCCGGTGCAGCAGCAACCATGAATCGATGATGGCACAATCGTCGCGGGCGAGGGACTGGTCGGTTTCGGAGATGGTAAAGGTGTAGGGGTGTCCGCGCGGAATGAAGCGGACCGGTTCGAGCCGGTTGCCGAAGCTACGGGATTCGTCCTGGCCCGGGGACTCAAGCAGGAGGGCGGCGGAGCGCGTGTTGCCGAGATCGACGATGAGATCGACGTCGACGGGGTCGAAGCCTGCCCGGGCGACGAAGTAGATTTCCAGCTGGATCTTGATGTTCCGGTTGAACTTGCGGCAGGGAAGGAGCCGCCCGGTCTGGAAATCCTTCACGTAATCGGGCTTGGGCAGGGGGAACTTGCTCAGGTCGAAAATGCGCGAATCGAAGGCGGCCTCCTCCTCCTTGAAATAGGCGTCGGGAATATCGTCTTCGTCGGGCTTTTCGGGAACGAGTTCGTCCTCGATGTCGAGGAGGAGCCCGCGGTCGTTGCGCCCGAGGTTGGTCTCGATGGCCATGAAAATGCAGGGCTCGCCGAGGGAATTGAAGGCGTAGCGGAAGAGGATCCACTCGTTCCCGAGCCATTTCGACCACGGGCCCTGGTAGTTGCGGACCAGCTCGACGAGGTCGCTTTCCTCTTCCTCGAGGGCGATTTCCCGCAGGGGAATGTGCTCGTACTGGTGACCGGAATTCGGGAAAACCCGGATGCGGTGGGGCTCGGGAAGGGACTGGAACGCGTCGTGGTCGGACATGGCGGAAAGCGGCTCAGGAGGCCTCGGGTTTATGGGTTTCAACGAGGCGGACGAGTTCATCGTCGCCCTGCTGGGCCTTGCGCTTGACGGGGACGATCTGCCGCTCGATCAGCTGATCGAGGCGCTGGCCTTCCCCGATCAAGGGCTCGAGGAACATGCGGTAGTAGCGGTTGCGCGACCCGTTCCCTCCGGGCTTGGGGCGTACGGGTCCGCCCTCTCCCATCCCCGGGCGGGCGAACGCAGACCGCTTGCCTAGGCCCTTGACGATCATGTTGGAGAGGAGGATGGCGAGGTGCGGCCGCAGGTCCGGCCGCTGGTCCTGGTCGTAGAGGCGCCCGTGGCAGGCGAAAGAACGCAGCGATTCGAGGGCGTTCGGAAAATCCGGCTTCACCGACTCGACAAGGGCGTTGAGGAAGCGCTTCAGGGCCTCCTTGTCCTCGAGGCCGATCCCCGACGGAGGGAAGGAGGCGAGGCGGCTCTGGATCCAGTGCCGGTACTGGGCGGCGAGGAAGACCTCGTCGAGATCCTCGGCCGCGGAC
>JAAAOD010000069.1 GCA_009908535.1 Verrucomicrobiota bacterium | reverse complement strand
GCACCTCGCCACCGAATACGGCATCATGCTGTGCGCTCCGCCGTATGTGGAAACCGATCCGAAGGTCTGCCTCGGGCGTCTGCTCAATCCCGGGACGAAGGAAAACGCGGGCATTTTCAACCACACGCAGGGATGGGCGGTCATGGCCGCCGCGAAGGCCGGCCTCGCCGAACGCGCATGGGAGTACCTCCACAATGTCCTGCCGGCGCGTTTCAACGAGATCGCGGAAATCCGCGAGGTGGAGCCCTACGCGGTCTGCCAGTCCACGCACAGCTCCTACAGCCCGAAACACGGGGCCGGGCGCGTCTCCTGGCTCTCCGGTTCCGCGGTCTGGAACTACGCCGCCATGACCTCCGCCATTCTCGGCATCCAGCCCGATTACCACGGCCTGCGCCTCGATCCCTGCCTGCCGCCCTCATGGCCGGGCTACACCGCGCAACGGATCTTCCGCGGGCGCCGCTACGATATCGAGGTCCGCAACCCCGGCCAACGCGGCAAAGGACTGCGGGAACTCCGCGTCAACGGCGAAACCGTCGACGGAAATCTCATCCCGGAGGAAATCGCCAGCGACAACAACACCGTTCTCGCCATCCTCTGAACATGAATTCCCATGAACGTGTGTGCGCCGTCATCGAGGGCCGACCGTTCGACCGCATACAACGGGGCCTTCTCCTCAATCCGAAAACAGGGTGGGAAATGATTTTCCCAACCCTAGGAAAGTGGCCGATTCCGCGAAGGAGCGCGGGGGCTACCTCAGCCTGAGAACCGCTGAAGCGCACGCGGTCCGCCCCTTCCTCGAGGGCCGCCGAGGCACAGTAGTAGCCGAGGCCGAGCGGTTCCGGGCTCAGACCGACGAGGGGATAACGGACAGCGCCGACCACCCGCTCGCCGACCTCCGGCGGCAGGAATTGGTGGCGAAACTGTTCCTCCAGCACCGCCGCCTCGCGCATCGCCGCCGGGGCGTCCTCATGCTCGCGATGGCGCGCGGTGATCTTTTCAGCAAGGGCGAGGCCTTCGGCAAAGGTTTGCGCGGAGGCGGTCCAGTGCTCCTCGCATCGTTCGGGAAGCGTTTTCATGACTCGGCGAGCTGTTCCCGCAGGAAGGCGGCGAAGCGGCAATTCACCGTCCATGCATCGGCGAGGGGGCTGCCGTCGCCCGGATGCAGCATCATGTACGGCGGCGGCCCGAATTCCGGCGTGATGGTCTGCCGTTTGATGCCGGCGGCCTTGCGCAGCTCGAGGATCCGTCTCCACCAGCGGAGGTGAAGCTGGGTCCAGTCCTCCCATTCCGGAGCAAGGGGATCGGGAACCTGGGGACCTTCCGCGAATCCGACCCGGGCGTGGATATGAAGGGCTCGCTGCATCGCGAGTTCGAGGGTTGCCTCCTGGTCGGCAAGATCGCTCTCATGCACGCAGGCCCAGTGCGAAAAGTCGGCGTTCAGGCGCAGCTCCGGAAGAGCCTCCAGCAGTTGCCGCGTGCCCGGGATGGTTCCGGTGGGCCGACCGCGGTGGGTTTCCGCCGAAAAGGGAATCCCGGTCTCCCGCGCAAGCTCGCAGGCGCGCCGGAAAATCGGCAGGTTCTCCTCGAGGGTAAAGGTGTCGTGGCCGATATGGCCGTTGATGAGGAGCGGCTTGGCCTGCGCGGCGGCACGAAATCGCTCCTCGAGGGAGGCGAGGTGCGCCGCCGGACCGCTCCCCTCGGTGGTGATCTGGGTGAGCAGCTCCAGCCCATGGGCGGTCGTTTTCGCGGCGACTTCGGCGGGTTTTTCCGGTCGCGGCGGAAGGTTGATTTCCACCGCGTCGAATCCGTCCGCACGTGCCCGCCGGAGAAAGTCCTCCAGGGGATCCTCCCCCATTTCCCAGTTCGATTTCGTCAGGAGTAATTGCATCGCTTTACCTCAATGGGCTTTGAAGCCCTGCCGCTTCCGTTCAGCAAGGACATTCGAATAATCCCTTGTCGGGTCGGCAAGTTCCTGTCCGAGGAGGTTGCGCCCGCGGGCAAGGTACATCAGTTGCCGGTCCGCGTACTCCGGATTCAGGCGGCTGCGGGCGGGAATGAAACGCAGGGTCCAGCCGCAACGGCGCTTCTCCGAGGTGTTGGGCGGGCTTCCGTGCTGCGTGCGGGCGTCGTGAAGCGAGCAGTGGTTGGCCTCCAGCTCGCAGGGCACCGCCAGCTCGTCCTTGCGCTGGCTGCGAATGATCTCGGTGTCGAAAACGCTCTTGTTGGTATCGACCCCCTCGTAGTCGGAGTAGCCTTTCCGTCCGGTATTGTGACTTCGCGGGATGACATACATGCAGCCGTTCTCGGTGGTCGAAGGATCGATCGCCAGCCACACCGTGGCCACCTCCATCGGATCGAGCAGTTTGCGCCAGTAGGCGCTGTCCTCGTGCCACGGCACCCGTCGGCCGTCCCCTTTCGGCTTGCAGATGAAATGCGTCGAAAAGAGGAGGATGTCGGGCCCGAGGAGAGGCTCGACAAGGTCCACCACCTCCGGCGCGAGCGCCCACTCGTTGAGGTTCGGGTCGCCGAAATGGGGCGTGTCCATGGCCTCCGGACGTTGGTCCTTCGGCCATGCCGCCAGTTTGCTCTCGAAATGGTCGCGGAGGGCGGCGAATTTGTCGTCGGCAAAGACTTTTTCCCGCGGGATGACGTAGCCTTCCCGGCGGTAGTGATCGATTTCTTCAGCAGTAAGACGTGCGTTGTTCGTGGTCATGTAAACAATCTACAGAACCCCCTTCGGAAAATCGTCCTTCCCCGCCTCAAAAACCTGCTCTATTGTGATATCATGAAAAAGATTCGCTGGGCCGACCTCTGCCGCAAGGGGGAATGCCTGCACGTCGCCACCATTGAAATCGGCCGCATCACCACCCCGGCATGGCACCACCACGATTTTTTCGAATGCTTCCTCGTCCTCGAGGGACACGGGACCCACTGCACGGAGGCCGGCGGGGAACCCCTTGTGCGGGGTATGCTCGCCTTTGTCCGTCCGGAGCATGCGCACGCCATCCGCGGGCGCAGGGACCTCGTCTTCCTCAATCTCGCCTTCAAGGCGGAGGTCTTCGAGGCGGCCCGCGGCCTGGCGGAACTGCCGCGCGATTGTTGGCGGGCGGACCATCCCGTCCATTCGCTGCGCCTGTCCGATGCGCGGATGCGGCGTCTTGTGCGGACGGCTTCGGAGACCACGGTGGACCGGGGCCGGCGGGGAGCGGCCTGGTTGTTGCTGGGTATCGGGCGCGTCCTCGGCGGCACGGAGGGCACCGGAACGGGGATCCCCGATCTCCCCGACTGGTTCGCGGAGGGGCTGAACCGGGCCTCGGAAAACCGCAGGGTCCTCAAGGAGGGCCTTCCCGAGCTGGTGCGCCTTATGGGACGCTCCCGCGAACACGTCGCGCGCAGCTTCCGCCTGTGCCTTGGCACCACGCCGACCGCATGGCTGAAGCGGGAGCGCGTCCGCCTTGCCCGCCTCCTCCTCACGACGACGCGCCTGAGCGTGCTGGAAATCGCGCTTGATTGCGGCTTTGCGAGCCCGAGCCACTTCCACAAGTGCTTCCGCGAGGAGGTCGGCACGAGCCCGCTGCGCTTCCGGAAGAATCTCAGCAAGGTTCAGTTTTCCAGCCGCCGGACCAGCCGCGCGTAGGCCTCCTCTCGCGGCGCCTTGCGCAGAGCCGCCCGCCCCAGCCGGAGGGCGTTCCCGGTGTCGCCGTATTTCAAATACAGTCGCGCCATACGGTATTCCGGTCCCCCGCTCTCCGGACGCCGCGCGATGAGGTCCGCCTCGAGGGCGCGGGCGCGCGCCTGCTCTCCCCGTGCGAGGTGCGCCTCAAAGAGAAGGGAGCGGAGGAGGAAGTCTTCCGGCGCGCGCCGCAGCCCCTCCCGGAGAAGGGCGAGGGCCGCGTCGGTGCGGCCGAGGTTCAGGCGCACGAGGGCGAGATCGCGCAGATGCGGAAGGGAATCCGGGTTCCGCCTGTGGGCCTCCGCGAAGGCCTCTTCGGCCTTCGCGAGGTCGCCGAGCTCGAGATGGCACTGGCCGAGGTGGCTCCAGGTTCCCTCCAGTTCGGGCAGCCTTGCAAGGACGTCCCGGTAACGGGCGGCCGCCCGCTCCCACTCGCCGTAGAGGCGGTGAACGTCCCCCGCCTGACGCAGCAGGACCCAGTCTTCGGGCGCAAAGGCCAGTGCGGCCGCCAGCCGTGCCTCGATGGCGCTCTTGACCTCCCTCTGCTTCAATTCCGTAGCGATGCGGTCACGACGTGATCGCAGCTCCTTCAGCCGTTCCGGGTTCCCCGGGACGGAAGGGAACGGGGGCTTGCCGAGACGGTCGATCATCTCCCGCAACAGGCGCCACTCCTCGTACGGGTTGTAGCCCAGCAGCGTCCTCATTTTTTCAATACCGGGATAGTCCCGTGCTTCCGACAGGATACCTCCGGCCCGCAGCATGTCCACCGCCTCCGCGTACCAGATCCCCGCGAGATGGTAATTGCCCTCGAAAGTGAAATGGACATGCTCCCAGAAGGCTTGGTAGCCGACCGGTCCACGTCCGGGCTGGAAGTGGTCTTGCGCATCGGCAAGGGACAGACCGGCGTCGGCGGCCAATTCCCGCACGCGTCGGTTGATCTCCGCATCGGCGCGGAGCCGGAGGCGGTCGAGGGCAAGGGCCTTTTCGAAGGATCGCCAGGCCGCGTCCGTTTCGCCTCCGGCGAGGAGGTCCCTGCCGCGCCGGAAGGCGGCCCGGGCCGCTTCCCCGGCAAAGGGAGGCTGGTCCCGCCGGTTCACCGCCACGGTTCCCGCAAGGACCCGCACCCCGCCTTCGGTGAGGGTTGCGACGGCGGTTTCGAGATTCCCGGAAAAGGCCGCGTAGGCCCGTCCGAGGGCGGGATCGTCGGGGGAGATCTCATGTTCGGTAAACGCCCGCAGCCCTTCCCATGCAGCCTCCTTCCCGCGCGCGCCCCGGACCGCGCTCTGCAACAGCTGCGTGAGCCGGAGCCGCTGCAGGCGGACCTGCCATGCCGGCGGGAGGAAGCCGCCCCGCAGGAATTGGCGCCCCGTTCCCGGCCCGAATGGCCCGATCACCTCGTTGTTGCCGATGTAGAGAATGGCGAGGTCCGGCTCGAGCGCGAGGGCCTCCGCGGCGGTTTCGCGGAGGACGTGCGAATTGGTGGCCGTAATGGCAAGGTTGATACATTCGACCTCCGTTTCGGGATAGTTGAACCGGAGGGCTTTTTCCAGCAACCGCGCCGGAGAGAAGGACGGCTCCGGATCGCCCTGCGCGGCCGAGGCCCCGAGAACGACGATGCGGAGGCTCTCCGGCGGCCGCTCCCGCGCCACCCGGCAGGGAAACAGCTCCCGGGGCGGCAGCGCCCCGAAGTACGGCGCCGTGAAACGGGGATTGGGACGCAGCTGCTCCGCGGTCTCCGGATCGACAAGGAAGAGGCGGCCGGAATCCCCGTAGTCGAACAGCCGCAGGAGCCCCTCCGCCGTCACGAGCAGGCAGAGGACGGGGACCACCGCCAGGACGAGGAGAAAAAGGCCCTTTTTCCACCATGGCATCGGCGCAAGAAAACGCCCGGGCCACGGGCGAGGCAAGGGACTTTCCAAAGATTCCGGCGCGCGCTCCCCGGATCAACTGTTTGAAGGGCGCGAAGCTGTTTTTTCGTCCATGCGCCCGGATAAACTACGCCCCGATTCCAACCATTATGAAATCCAACCACCCCAACTCCCTCCCGTGCCGGCAGGCCCGCCCGCGCCGGCTCCTCTTTCCCCTTGCCTGCCTCCTGCTCGTCTCGACCGCTTCAGCCGGAATCCGGGATTTCTACGCCTACCCGCCCACGGACCGGTTCCCCGACCTCGAAGGAAAGTCCTTTTTCCTCTGGCCCAATACCGATACCGATCCGCACGACCGGCCCGACGCCCTCGGCCTGCGGGACCTCAACGAGGACGTCGCCGGCGAACATGGCCAAATCCGCAAGGAAGGTGCCCGCTTCGTCCGCGGCGACGGCCGGCCGATCCGCTTCTGGGGAGTGAATGTCACCGGTGCGGAAGGCTTTGACAGGGCGGCGGAGCAGGCCCCCTTCCTCGCCAAGCGCGGCGTCAATCTGGTCCGGGTCCACGGCGGGGCCTCGAAGTCCCTCTTTTCCCCGACGGCCGATTCCCTCGCCGCCGTCAACGACGCCGTCATCGAGCAGATGCACGATGTCGTCTCCGCGATGAAGCAGTCCGGGATCTACACCTACGTCTCCAATACCTTCTTCATCATTCAGCTGGAACTGAAAGCTTCCCACGGCGTCGCCGGCTACACGGCGGACTGGCTGGCCGCGAACCCGGACAAGCGGACCCCCTTCGGTCTCCTCTTCCTCGACGACACCATGCGGGCGGCCTACCGGACATGGCTCACCGAGCTCATGACCCGGCCCAATCCGAACGAAGCCGACCGGCGTCCCCTTGCCGAGGACCCGGCGGTCGCGGTCGTCGAGCTCGTCAACGAGGACAATCTCTTCTTCAATACCTTCGATCCGGCCGATTGGCCGCCGGAGCAGCAGCGCATTCAAGAAAGCCGCTTCTACCAATGGGTGGGCGAGCGCTAC
>JAAAOD010000053.1 GCA_009908535.1 Verrucomicrobiota bacterium | reverse complement strand
TGCCATCACCGTTGCTGAGTTTCACCGTCAGAGAGCTACCGCCAAAGAGACTGTATGCCCGCTGCTCTTTGCTCCGCTCGAGGTCACGTTGATCACCGGCCTTGTCCAAGACCCGATCATTGCTGGTGTAGAGTAGATCCCCGTAACCATCGCCGTTCACGTCAGCAATTGCCACATCCCAAGCCTCGGATGCATCGCCTAGGATCAGCGAGTGCGCAAAAGAGCCGGTCCCATCGTTCAACCACAGATGGCCGACTGAACCAGGATCATTTTCAAAAAAGGGAGTAGTGGCTGAAACCGAGGCGACATCGACATCCCCGTCTCCATCGACATCCCCGAAGCCAAGACCGTAGTGACGAGTTAGCTCACCTGAATTGTTGGCGGAATAAGTGGTTTCGGGGCCATAAGTGCCATCCCCATTGTTCAGCCTGACGCCCAGGTCGCGGCCATACCCTTCAACAATGTCGAGATAAGAGTCGCCATCCAAATCCGCCAAGCCGAACGCCTCGACGTAAGAATAAAAATCATCACCCTTCGTAAATGAAAAGTCGCCGTCGTTGAAAAAAACCCCGTAAGGTAAACCGACTCCCTTTAAAACGTCTAGATCGCCATCCAAGTCGAGATCCCCAACACCGAGGGGGACACTGTAAGCCGATAGTTCCGTGTAATTGCCCGAAAAAACGCCCGTGCCATCGTTGGGATAGATACGCGCAGAATCACTTCCTCCAAATACTAGATCCGGGAAGCCGTCACCGTCCATGTCCGCAAGCTCCAGTGCGGGGGTGACTTCAAAGAAGTCAGCTGGGGCTCGGATGCTCTGCGTTTCGTCAAAATGCCCTTCACCGTCATTCAGGAAAACCGCTACCCGATCGGTGAGGTTGCGCACCATCACCAGGTCCACATCGCCGTCCTCGTCGATGTCGGCGGATGCCAGGGCAATCGTTGCCAATGTGAGGTCCCCGGTGGAGGGAAGTTTCGGGTAAGGAAAAAAGGTGCCGCCGGCGCCGTTCACGAGAGAAAGTCCGCAAACAGCAATCACCACACAAACACTACCCTGCTTGAGGAACTGACCCCCGGGAGGCCGCATGGAGATCACGCGATGAACCTCCATGCTTTGAAAGACCACAACACTGGCCCTGCATGCACACAAGCGCCCCCCATCGTCAACTAAAAATGCTGGGAAAGTTGCTTAGGAAATGGTGTCGGTTGCGTTTCAGTCCCAGGCCGCTTTCAGCATGAAAAAACCCAAGGTTATGGGTTCACTCCGTGACCTGCCACACGATACCGCAATCGGCGGTCGGTCCAAATTGCGTCGCTGATTTCCCATTCGTTAAGGTAGAATCCGACCGTACGGTAGGTCTCCCTTTTTTGAGTCAAATTTCTGAAGCCAAGGCCCGGTTGTCGAAAGTGGTCGGCCATTGCGCGGAGGATCCCCCGCCGCCGGGCATACCAAAATCCAAGGTCTGACCCCTTCGCCGATCCCGCCAAGCCCTCGCGCCCGGTATACCAACATCCAAGGTCTGACCCCTTGGCCGGTGCCAGAGCTACCGCCGACAGCTTATGGCGGAGCGAGAAGGCGGCGGAACTCACTGGGCGTCTGCGCCTTCCACTTCTTGAACTGGCGGTTGAAATGCGTCAGGTTGTTGAAGCCCACCGCAAAGGCGATCTCCGAGACCGTGTAGCGGGTCTCCACGAGCAGGCGGGCCGCCTCCGTCAGCCGCTTCAAAAGGATGTACCGGGAAAGCGTGAGGCCCATGCGCTCATGGAAAAAGCGGCTGAAGGCCGCCGGACTCATGTGGGCGAGGCCGGCCAGTTCCCGGAGTTCAAGGCGCTCCGCCTGGTGCGCCTGAATGTGCGCGAGGACCCGGTCCAGTCGCCGCGAGGCAAGGGGCGGGGCCTGCTCGTTGTGCAGGGGCGAGGCAAGCGGCCGCACCGCGCCGGTCGCCGCCAGCGTTGCCAGCAGCCGCAGCAGGGCGATGACCCGCTCCGGTCCGGACGCCTCCATGCAGGCGTCCATCTCCCGCCGCATCCCTTCTCCGGCGGGCTCGAAAAGGAGACCGCGGACGGAGCGGCGCAGGAGCTGGTCGATCCCCCGCATTTCCGGCTGCCGCAGCAGGGCCTCCCCGAGAAACTGCCGCGAAAACTGGATCAGGAGCGCGCGGCTCCGCCCCGGCGGCTCCGTCGGCACGGGGTCGTTGACGTACCAGTGGGTCAGGTTCGGGCCGATCAGGGCCAGATGCCCCGGAGCAAAGCGCCCGAGGTAATCCCCGGCAAGGAAGCGGCCCTCACTCGCCTGGATGAGCGTGATTTCGTATTCCGGATGAAAATGGTAAACGCTCGCGAAACGCCCGGCGCACAATCGCCAGGTCACAAATCCGCTCTCCTGTCCGGGGTCGATGTGTTCTCGGGTCGCCTTCATGCGCAGGGGAGCAAAATAGTGTCAGTACCGGGCAAATGGGTACAAGCCAATTGTGCCCCCGGTGACGTACGATCCGTCCTTCACCGCCCCGATGGAGGTCTCCCGGGGCCGTACAAGGAGAGGAAGCAGTATGGGATGTCCCTTTCACAACGACCCGTTCGCAAGGGCCCGCCGCGAGGAAGGCGTGGTCAAAACCGAGTTCCAGGAAAAAGAAATCCCCATGCTCCTGCGCTACAAGGAGGTACGCAAGGCGGCCAAGGACTGGAAAACCTTCAGCTCGGACGCCCCTTTCCGGGTGGTCATTCCCTCGGAGGAGGATGTCCGCTCCGTGCGCCAGCTGCCCATCGAGACCGATCCTCCCGATCACACCGAATACCGCAAGCTGGTCGAACCCTATTTCCGCCGTCCCCAGCAACCGGAAGTCATCGAGGCCGTGGAAGGCCTCGTCGACCGCATGATGGAGGAGGCGATCGCCGCCGATTCCCTCGAGGCCGTGAAGGAGTTCGCCCTGCCCCTGCAGTCCCGGGCCCTCGCCCACATGCTCAAGATGCCGCCGTCCGAGGCCGAGACATGGATTGGCTGGGGCACGCATGTTTTCCGCACGGAGGACGGCAGCCGGACCGGCTCCGCCCTCGACGACTACATCGCCCGGCAGCTCGACCTCGCGGAAAAGGATCCCGGGGACAACTTCTTCGGGTTCCTCAGCGAGGTCGAATTCCGCGGCCGGCCCCTCACCCGCGCGGAAAAGGAAGGCTTCGCCAACCTCACCTTCGCCGGCGGACGCGATACCGTCATCAATTCCATCACCTTCATCCTGCATTTTTTCGCCGGGCAACCGGAGCAACTGGAATGGCTGCGCGCCCATCCCGGGGCCGTCACCACCGCCACGGAGGAGTTCGTCCGCGCCGCCAGCCCCCTGGCCCACATCGGGCGGGTCTGCCCCGTCGAGACCACGGTCGGGGAGCACACCGTCCCCGCCAACGAGCGGATTTCCCTCAACTGGGCCTCCGCGAATCGCGACGAGACCGTCTTCGAGAAGCCGGAAGAGATCCGCCTCGACCGCAAGCCGAATCCCCATGTCGGCTTCGGCAGCGGCGCCCACGCCTGCCTCGGCGCCCACCAGGCCCGGCTGGTCCTCCGTTCCCTCCTCAAGAGCCTCGTCGCCAGGGTCGCCCGCATCGACCTCCTCGACAAGGAGGACAACCTCGAGGCCATTTCCCGGTTCACCCGCACCGCCGGCTTCCGGCGCCTCGAGCTGCGCATGCACGCAAGATAGTGTCAGGTCCGGTCAAAACGGTACAAGCCAACCGCCCCGGCGATGCCTATATTGATGCGCTATGGCCAAGATCACTTTTCTCACTCCCTCCGGAGAAAAAGTCACCGTTGACGCCGCCTCCGGCTCCCTCATGGAAGCCGCCGTCGAGGAAGGCGTCGAGGGCATCCACGGCGACTGCGGGGGCGTCTGCTCCTGCGCCACTTGTCATGTGAAAGTCGACAAGGACTGGATGGAGCGCGTCGGTCCCGCCAGCGAGGACGAAGAGACCATCCTCGAGCTGGAGGACGAGGCCGACGAGCGCAGCCGCCTCTCCTGCCAGATCGAGGTCACCGAGGCCCTCGACGGCCTCACCGTCGAAGTGGTCGAGGAATAGCCGCTTCCGCGCCGTCCGCCGCCGCCGGCTATTCGGCGCGCCAGTCGGATTCCCGGCCGCAGCGCAGGCCCTGCTCCCCGCAGTAGGCGAGGTTTTTCCGGATCAGCTCCGTGCGCCGGCGCACGCATTCCGCCGAGCGCAGGCCGTCGGCCGGATTGTTGCGGACGTAGTCCAGCAGCGTCGCCACGTCGGAGGTCGCGACATGCAGGCGCGTGTCACAGGAGGCGTAGTAGAGGAAGACCCGGCCGTCGTCGTCGACAATGAGCCCGTTGGAGAAGAGCACATTGAAGACATCCCCGATCTGTTCCTCCTTGTAGGGGGCCAGCAGATACCCCGCCGGCGCGGCGATGACCCGCGCGGGATCCTCGAGGTCGCAGAGAAAGGCGTACAGGACATAGCGCAGGCCGGAGGCGCAGCCGCGCACGCCATGGGCGATGTGCAACCAGCCTTCGTCCGTCTTGATCGGCGCCGCCCCGGCCCCGTTCTTCACTTCCTTGATCGTGTGGTAGACGCGTTCGTCGATGATCCGCTCCGCGTCCACCACCGCCGGGTCGATCCGCTCCGAAAGCGCCCAGCCGATGCCGCCGCCGCTGCCGGTGCTGATGAAGCCGTCCTGCGGGCGGGTGTAAAAGGCGTACTTCCCGTCCACGAATTCCGGGTGCAGGACCACGTTGCGCTGCTGCGGAGAGGGCGAAACAAGGTCGGGCAGGCGCTCCCAGCTGCGCAGGTCCTTCGTCCGCGCGATGCCTCCCTGCGCCACCGCCGCCGAGGTATCCGTCGCCGGGGCCGCCGGGTCCTTCCGCTCCGTGCAGAAGATGCCGTAAATCCAGCCGTCCTCGTGTTGAACCAGCCGCATGTCGTACACGTTCGTGTCCGGATCCTCCGTCTCCGGCATCACCACCGGTTCATCCCAGAAACGAAAGTTATCAAGGCCGTTCGGGCTCTCCGCCACGGCAAAGAAACTTTTCCGGTCCACGCCTTCCACCCGCGCCATGACAAGGTAGCGGCCGTCCAGTTGCATCGCCCCCGCGTTCATCACCGCGTTCACCCCGTCGCGCTCGATCAGGCGCGGGTTGCTCTCCGGATCAAGGTCGTAGCGCCAGTACACCGGCGCGTGCGCCGCCGTCAGCACCGGATGCCGGTAGCGCGTGAACACCCCGTTGTACCAGTCCGGGTCCGCTTCATTCGGGCGCGTGACCAGCTCCTCATGCCGGGCCAGCAGCTGTTGCAGTCGTTCTTCACGTCTCATGCTCTCCGACTTTTCACGCCCCGGCCCCCCAATACAATGCCCGATGCCCCCCGCTCAACGGTTTGAGAAAATTCAACGCCCGCGCGCCCGACGCCCTCCTCCCCCCTCTCCCTCCCGGTTTTGAACAGGTTCAAAATAGCGGGGTTGCCTTTTGCGAATGGAGAAACTGGATTCATTTCGGCCTCCGATAAGAACCATCAACCCCATTCGCATTCATGAAAAAACAACTCCTTCTCACGGGCATGGCCGGCATGCTTTTCGCTACCTCCGGCTTCGCCAACTTCATCACCGATCCGACGTTTGCCGGTCTTCCCGCCTCCGGCATGCCGGAACCCACCAACAGTAACGTCCGCTTTGACCGCGACGGCGACCAGGGCTGGTTCGCGGCCACCAACCTGCAGCAGTCCTTCGACGACGCCGGCGACGAGTGGACCTTGGCGAACGGGACCTCCTGGACGCAGGACGCCACCCCGATCGACAACACCACCCAGCTCGGCTGGGGCCAGGCGACCACCGACAATTTCCAGTCCACCGGACAATGGTCCATTGAGTTCGACGTGGTCGAATACATCGAGGATGGCGGCGGCGGTGCCGAGGTCACCTCCGCCTTTGTCGTCTTCCTCTACGAGAACAACGCACCTACGCCGAACGGCGACGGCTTCAGCGTCTTCACCAGCGGCCCCCTGGCCAATACCAGCCTCATCGGCTCGGTCACCACGCCCAACTTCTCCGACACCGGAACGTACCAGACCGATCCCATCGACCTCGGCACAGGTTACGAGGAAATCGGCGTCGGCATCTGGATGTATGGCGACGGCATATGGGCCGATTCCGTCACCCTCGGCTCCATCGAAGCCGTCGCCGTCCCCGAGCCCGCGACCTTTGCCTTCTTCGCCGGTCTCCTCGGCCTCGGCCTCGTCCTCCGGCGGCGGCGGCGGCGGGCGTAAAGCAGCCCTCCTTCCGCCCTCCCGCGCTTTGAACAGGTTCAAAATCGCGGGGTTGACATGCGGGTTCCGCGGGAGGAGAGTAACGCACGTGAATAGCGGAAATCCGCCCTTCCCTTCTTACACACGGTTTTCAACCACCACGAATTACAAATGCTTATGAAAAAACCACTCCTCCTCACCACCCTCGCCGGGTTCTTCGCCGCTTCCGCTGGATTCGGGGCGATTGTGGATCAGACGCTCGCCAACGGCGTGTCTACATCGACCACAATTAGCCTTGCAAATGGAGGTGGCGACGTCGACAGCGGTTGGGTTCTTTCGACCTCCTATCCCAACGCCTACAAC
>JAAAOD010000140.1 GCA_009908535.1 Verrucomicrobiota bacterium | reverse complement strand
GGAGGCCCGGGGTCAGCCGGATCCCGGCTACGAAGCGGTTTGCAGGGCCTTGTTTGAAGTGCGGGCGACGCTGCCGCCGGACGCCTCGATTGTCCTCGAAACCCTGAAACGCCTCGAGATGCGCCATGATTAGCTGGATTGATCCCGCCATCGTCGCCGTTTACCTCGCCGCGATCATCGGTATCGGGTTGTATGCCGGGCGTCGTGACAAAGATGATACCGACTTTTTCCTTGGCGGGCGACAAATGCCGTGGTGGGCGGTGTTGGGGTCGCTGATTGCCACCGAGGTGAGCGCAGCGACCTTTCTGGCCGTTCCCGGGGTCGGGTTTTCGGAGAATTTTAATTACCTGCAGTTCGGTATTGGATCCATCGCGGCACGTTTCTTCGTTGCTTATGTATTTGTATCCATATTTTATAATTCCGGCTGTGTGACGATCTACGGCTACCTCGGACAACGTTTCGGACCGTACAGCCAAAAGGCGGGCTCGGCGCTATTTCTGGTGACACGGCTCCTCGCTTCCGGAGTCCGCCTGCTCATCGCCGCCAGTGGCCTGAGCATCATCCTCGGGATTCCCCTGTCGGTCAGCATCCCCGGTTTTTGTGTGCTGGCGCTGATCTACACCGGCCTTGGCGGTATCCGGGCCGTTGTATGGACGGATTGCATACAGGCGCTTGTCTTTATCTCGGCCGGAATCTTTGCCGCTTTGTTCTTGCTCAGCGAAATGGGATGGACGCAAATCCGGGAGGCCGGCGAGGCCGCCGGACGCTTTGACCTCTTCCGCTGGACGCCAGAGGCCGCAGGGTGGACGGCGTGGTTTTCCGATGCCAATGTGCTGTGGCTGGCTGTGCTTTTCGGCTTTATTCAGACGACCGCCGCCCTCGGCACGGATCAGGATCTGACCCAGCGCCTGTTGACGTCACGCAGCGCCAAACAAGCCCAACGAAGCCTTATCCTGAGCGGTTTTATCGCCGTTCCTATTGCCGCCTTGTTTCTCATGTTGGGGACCGCCCTGTTCGCGTATTCGCATACGCCTGACGGCGGCGTGTTGAGCACGCTGGAAAGGAGCGACCAAGCGTTTCCCACCTTCATCGCGGACCTCGCCCCGGCGGGCCTGCGGGGGCTCCTGCTCGCCGGCGTTCTCGCCGCGGCCATGTCCAGCCTTGACTCGGCCATGGCCGCCCTCAGCTCTTCCGGTATTCATGATTTGGTCAGGCCGCTGCAGAAAAAGCTGAAAAACAACGGGAGTTCGCTCGCCCTGAGCCGATGGATGACGGCTGCCTTCGCCGCCATCCTGGGGCTTATCGCCGTTATTTTACAGCAGACCGGGGAGAGCTTCCTGTGGTTGGCATTCCAGATGAGCAGCCTTACCTACGGTGCTTTACTGGGGATGTTTTTACTGGGCCTGCTGACGCGGACGCGGGGATCGGATAAAGGCAATCTCCGGGGCGTCGCCGTGAGTGTGGCGCTGACCACGGCCCTGCTTATCCTCATCAAAACCGAAGTCATTTCGCTTGGATGGACATGGCTCATTGTCATCGGAACCCTGTGCACGTTTATCCTTGGAGCTTTTATTCAGAACCGATCAACCGCGTCATGAACCTGATCCCCCGTCCCCGGAAAATTTCCACGCGCAAGGAATGGCTGCCATGGGATACCTTGGCTTTGCATGCACGAAGCGACATCTCAGGAATCCCCGATGAAGGCTACCGGCTCGAAATCTTCGAGCGCGGGATCGCTCTGGAAGCGTCGTCCGCGGCCGGGCTCTTTTATGGACGGCAGACCCTTGATCAGCTCAAGCGTCTGTACCGTGAAAACATTCCCAGCCTCCGTATCGAGGATGCCCCGGAATTTCCCGAGCGTGGCTACATGCTCGATATCAGTCGATGCCGGGTGCCCCGGATGGATACGCTCAAGCGCCTCGTGGATCTGCTGGCACTTTTCAAGTACAACCAGCTCCAGCTCTACATGGAGCATACCTACGCCTACCCGGATCATCCCGTGGTCTGGCGCGACAGCAGCCCCTTGACCGCTGACGATATCAAGGAATTGGATACGTATTGCGCCGAGCGCTTTATCGAGCTGGTGCCCAATCAGAATTCCCTCGGTCATTTCGAGCGCTGGCTCCAACATCCCGAATACCGCCCCTATGCCGAGTGTCCGGACGGCTTCCTCCATCCGATCAGCGGAGTCCGCAAGCCTGTCGGTAGTACATTGAGCCCTTCAGCCGCTTCGGCGGATCTCGTGGAGGGCCTGTATGCTGACCTGCTGCCCAATTTCCGGAGCCGCAAATTCAACATAGGATGTGATGAGCCATGGGAACTCGGGCAGGGAAAAAGTGCCGAAGGCGGGCAAGGCGGAACGCCGCAGGATCTTTTCTTAAACTGGCTAAGGGACCGGTGTGCATCGGTGACGGGTTCGGGAAGGACCCCTTATTTCTGGGCGGACGTGGCGCTGAAATATCCCGATCGGCTGCGGGAGCTTCCCACAGGGGGACGCGCGGTCGTCTGGGGATACGAGCCCGATCATCCCCTCGATGCGGAGTGCGCGAAGCTGCGGAACGCCGGTGTGGACTTTATCGTAAGCCCGGGAGACAGCACCTGGTTGAGCTTTACCGGGCGCCTGAATAAAGCGCTGCCCAATGCACGGAACGCGGCCGCCGCCGCGGCCAAATGGGGCGCGCGAGGGATCCTGATGACGCATTGGGGCGATCAGGGGCATGCGCAGCCGTGGCCCACGATGTTGCCGGGGGTTCTCCTTGGGGCCGCCGCAGCGTGGAATCCAAACAACGGGACGATAGATGTTCCTTCCGGATTGGATGCTTTTGTCTTCGATTGCACGGATTCCGGTCCGGGAAAAATTCTCTATGATATCGGCTTTTTGGATACGCGGCTCGAGTCGGCTCGCTTTAATCGAAGCCTCCTGTACGGGCTGGCCCGTCAGAGTCCCTTTCCGAAGGATGCCACGGAATCAGCGGGTTTGGATTCCACAAAGCTCAAGGCGGAGATCCACCGGCTTGAGGCGCAACTCGAAACGGTATCTCCTGCCTGCCCCGATGCGGATTGGCTGATGGATGAAATGTGGCTGATCGCCCGTTTGTTGCGCCAGGCACACCGTCGACTCCGGTCGCCCGCAACCTCCACCGATGCCGGCCTCCTGATACAGGCTATCACGGTATGGGAACGGCGTTTCCGTACCGGTGGCCTCCCTGAAATGCTCGGGGGTTTTCGCTGAAGTTACGCGAAGGGCATGGGTCCGTCGGCATCGATGTTCAAGGGGAAATCGTTCCCGAATCCCGCCTCCGGCCAGTATGGCCAGCGGAGCGGCCGAAGGGCGATGATGTTCTCGGGCTCGGTACCTGGTGGCGGTCCTGTCCTTTTCTGAAGCCCCCGGGCCGGGCGACGATTTGTACCGTATCCTCGCTTGACAAGTTCGGCTACAGGCCGCCCGTGCGGCACGACACGGCCTGACGGTTTCCCTCATCGGGTTCGTCGCTCTGTTCAATATAAACGACCACCGGAATGAAGTAGTCCCTGGCGACCGTTGCGCCTTGGCGAGAGGAAATTTTCACGCGGAGGCAGGGAGGGAAGCGCTGCTGCGCTTCCGCGGGATTGGCTGAAGTGCCCGTGGCGGCGAGGCGGCGGGTCCAACTTTCACAAGTTCGGCTACGCCCGGTCCCCTCCTTTGCGCCTTCGGTGCCTTTTGTGGTCAGAAAACAATCCCCCTCTTCGTGCCTTTTTCGCGCCTTTTCGTGGCAAGGTTCGGTTGCCTCTCGCGGAGGCGCAAAGGTGCGGAGAAAAGCGTAATCCGAAGGAAGCGAACCAGCGATAGCGGTTCGGCCGATCCGAACGGCTTTCGCTCGTTCGCTACGGGAATCCGCACGGCTGTCGCTCGCCCCCTCACACCAAAATCCAAGGCCTGACCCCGTTCGCTAACTTGGGAGGCGTACTTATTGAGCGGCGCGGGCGAGGAGATCGCGCACTTCCGCAGCGACGGTTTCCGGCGGGATCATGCTTTGCTCGTGGCCGTCCTTGAGGCCGCCGAAGGTCGCGATGAGTTCACGGGTCATGGGCGTGTCGACGGTTCCTGGTTCGAGGCAGTGCACCGCGATGCCCGGGCCTTTCTCCGGATCGCCCCACTCCCTCGCCAACACCCGCGCCGCCGAGGCCAGTCCGCCTTTGCTCGCGGCATAGGCGGCAAAGCCTTCGCCCGCCGCCTGCGCGGATTCCGATCCGATAAAGACCAGCGTCCCGCCGGGGCGGAGCGCCCCTTTCCGCACCAGCCAGCCGCCGATGACCAACGGGGCGACCAGGTTCACGCGCAGCAGGCGCTCCAGCGCCTTCGCCCGCAGCATCTTCGCCGGGGCCAGCTCGCATTGTCCGGCACACCAGACCACGGCGTCCACCGGTTCCAGCGGCGGCATCGTCTTCGGGTCGGCCGCCCATTCCGTGAGGTCGCCCGGAAAGGAAATCGGGGGGCCGAACGGCTGTCGCTCGTTCGCTACGGGGGGACCGAACGGCTCTCGCTCGTTCGCTACGGGCGGTCGCTCGTTCGCTACGGGGGGTCGCTCGTTCGCTACGGAGGCGCACAGCTCCTGAAGGCGTTCCCCGTTGCGGCCGTGGAGCAGTAGTTGCCAGCCGTCCCGGGCAAGGTGGCGGGCGACGGCGGCGCCAATGCCGCCCGTCGCCCCGAGGATCAGGGCCCGTCGCCGGGCCTCGCGCGCTTCACAGGTAGTCGACGTCATGCGCCTCGTCATGAAAAGGTTCCGGCATCAAAAAGCGACCCCGGTCAATCGGGATTCTCACCGGCCCAGCAGTCGCAAAGGACGCGCAGCAGGACAAGGGCCGGATACGCGGGGGCGAGCTCCTCCACGGAATCCTCGTGTTCAAGGAAGCTGTCCCCGAGGCGGATATATTGCATCAGGGCCAGCAGACAGGCCTCTTCCTGCGGTCCGGCGGAGCAGATGCCGACAAGGAGTTCGGAAGCTTTGTCGAAGGCTTCGGGCGGCGGGAAATCGAACGAGAAGAAGCGGTGCCGCAAATCATCGAGGGAAAGGCGCGGCTTACGGTGCTTCGGGGGCACGAGGCAGACCCACAACAGCATCATGGCGATACAAAACGCGCCGCGCTCTTCCTCTTGCAGATCCAGTTCGTGCAGAAAGGCGTCGAGGGCGGCGAGGAAATCGGGTCCGGTGCCGGCGGTGATACGGCCGAGGATCTGCCCGGGGTTGTCGGTCTCGTTCAATTCCTTGATCGGCCCGTTTTTCAGCGTGTCGGTGGAAAGGGTTTCCTGCGGAGGTTCCGCCATGGGCAGCGATTGATAGAGGTCCATGGTATAGTCCCGGTCGGGGCCTTCGGCAGCCTCGGCGAACTCGGTCAAGGCATCGCCCATCTCTTCGCAGAATTCCATCACATCGAAGTCGTCGTCCTCCTCCGCTTCCTCATCGGGAGGAAAGGGGCTTTCCGGGGGCGTCGGCGGCGCGTCGTCCGGATCCCGGCCGGTCAGGGAACGGCGCGGCGGGCGTTTGGGCGGCGGAGGCTCCCCGGGGTCCGGCAACCCGTGTTCGCGCAGCAGCTCGCCGACATCGCCGGTGCGCCCCCTGCCGAGGTTGCGCTGGTCGTAGGCGTTGATCTGTTCCTTGACGAGGCGGAGGACGGCTTCGGCGAGGGCGGGATCGGCGGCGGCCTCGGACGGTTTTTTGCCGCCGAGGGCGGGGATTTCCGCGTTGAGCCAATTCCGGAAGAGCTGGCGTGAGAGGTCGTCCCCGTCGGCTTCGGCCGCCGTTTCGGTCCGCATTTGCAGCGTGTCCGGCGCCACCATTTCGGTCTGTCCAAGGAGAGCTTGCGGAAGGTCGGCGTCGGCATCCGACGCGGGTCCGTCGTCCAGTTCCGCGGCGAGGTCCCTGTATTCTTCGCCGGTCATGCGCACGCCCGTGCCCGCGACTTTAAGGAAAGCGGCGGTGAGGGTGTCGAAGCGGACGCGCGTCATGGCGTCGATGCGCCACTGCCCTTTGAAGGCATTGTAGCGGATGTTGCCGAGGACGCTTCGCCCGAGGCCGGTGGCGCTTTCGCCCCCGAGGAGGGTCCAGCGGTCCGTCTCCCACGGGGTCTCCTCCCCCTCTTCGGCCTCCGGTTCCTCACGGACGGCGTCCGCCTGGAGATCGAACCGGGCGACGAGTTCGGCACCCCCGTCGGGACCGGTTTCTTTGTAGTTACCATACCAATACTTGAGGTCCATGCCCCCGATGGTGCGGCGTCGCCGCTCGTCGCCGATCCGCTCGCGGGTGTGGTTCATCGCGGGCAGGTTTTCGAAAAACCAGTCCGGGTCATCGCCGACGGTCTCCGGATCACCGCCGTGGTGGCGGACGAGTTCGCAAAAGACGCCGAAGGGATCGAAATCGCCGATACTCGTGTAGGGCATGGCCATGCCGTTGAAGCGCCAGAAATGCGGCAGGGGAAAGACCCATGCGAAGAGGCAGTCGAAGCGGCAGGCGCGCTCCGCGAGCATTTTGTCGCAGAGAAGAAGCCGCTCTCCGCCGTGCAGCAGGTCGAGGGCCTCGACGCGGGTATCGTCGAGAATGGCCCGGATTTCAAGGAAAGCGGGGCGGATCCGTTGGACGCCGTCAAAG
>JAAAOD010000065.1 GCA_009908535.1 Verrucomicrobiota bacterium | reverse complement strand
CCAAGCAGCTTGCGCTCTTCCTCGAGGCGGCTCAGGGTGGCTTCGATCTCGCTTTGCGAGACCCCGAGGACCGCCGCCATGGCCTCGGTGCGGACGGCCTCCCCTTCAAGGAGCAGTTTGAGAACTTTCTCGATCATATCGCTGGGGGACTATGCCAGTGCGTATTGCGCATGCACGAACAATTTTCAGCGCCGTCAGCCCGGTCGCGGAAGGTTCAATTCCTCGCGCAGCCAGCGCCTGGCGGCGCGCAGCTGTGCATCGGTCTGGTCGGGAGGAAATCCGAAGACCTCGGCGAAGGTTTCCGCGTCCATGAGGGAGCGGTGCCGGCGCTGCAGAAGACGCCGCTGATGAGCCTCCATCGATTCTTCGACGAGGATGTCCGGTTCCACCCCCACCTTGTCGATGGACCGGCCGCTGGGGAGGTAATACCGGGCGGTCGTCTGGCGCAGCCCGGAGCCATCCCCGAGGCCGTAGACGCTTTGCACGCTTCCCTTGCCGTGGGAGGTCTCGCCGACGAGACGCGCCGTTCCGGTATCCTGCCAGACGCCGGCGACGATTTCAGCTCCGCTGGCGGAGGATTCATTAAGGAGGACCGCGATCGGATAGGAATGATTCCCCAGCCGGCCGCTGGCCCTGTAAACCTGCTCCCCTCCCAGATCGCGTCCACGCAGCCTGACCACCTCCTGCCCGGGCTCGAGGTAAAATCCTGCGACCGCCTTGGCCGTCCGCAACAAACCACCCGGATTGTCGCGCAAGTCCACGACGAGGCCCTGCATTCCCCGTTGATGGAGGCCGTTGACTACCTCCGCGAATTCCTCCGGCGTCTTTTCGCCGAACTGGGCGATGCGAAGGTAGCCGATTTCGTCGGGAGAGAGCGAGACCCCGCGCACCGTGCTGAGGCGGACCTGTCCGCGGTCGAGTTGAAAGGTGAGGGATTCGGAGCTTGCCGGACGCTCCACCTCTATACGGACAGGCGCACCTTCCTCACCCCGCAACAAATCGGAGACCTTGCCGACCCCGGCCTCGCGGACATCCGTTCCGTCGACTTCAAGGATGCGGTCCCCGGCCAGCAGGCCGGCTTTCTCGGCGGGCCCGCCGGGAAGAACCGTCACCAGGGTGACGCGCTCCTGCAGGCGTTCGATCTCCACGCCGATGCCGATATACTGCTGCTGGGATTGCAACTCGAAGTCGCTGAAATCCCGTGGACTCAGATAAACCGAGTAGGGATCCAGCGACCCGACCATGCCGCGGATCGCGGCCTCCCCGAGTTCCTCGTAATCCGCCCGGTCAGGATCAACGTACTCCTCGTGCAGCAGGCGCATGACGCCGGCCACCCGTTGCACCGTCTGCCAGAAGGGCGAGCTCAGCGTCCACCAGAGGAGGCCGCCGCCGATCACCAGCACAACCATGGGATAGAGGAGCCGCTTGCACATGCTTCACTTTTTCCCATCCTCAGGCCGAATGCAATCCCTGCCCGCAAACGGCATCTCTCCGGAAATGCGCCGGCACCTGCGCGAAGTGGCGGGACGCGACGGCTGTCTTCGCTTCGACCACTTCATGCGGGAGGCCCTCTACGCCCCGGAGATCGGCTACTACAGAAAACAGCGGGACCGGGTGGGCCGGAACGGCGGAACGGACTTCTACACCGCCTCCAGCCTTGGCAAGGTATTTGCCGACCTCGTCGTCGCGGCGGTCGAGGAGCTGCTGCCCTTTCCCCCCGAAGACGGGACCTTTGTCGAACTCGGACCCGAGGAGAACAGCGGCCTGCTCGGGCACGCCTCCACGCAACGCTTTGGCGCGACCCGAACGATACGGCCTGGGGAATCCCTTGAGCTGGCTGGAAACTGCGTGGTTTTCGCCAACGAGGTTCTCGATGCCCAGCCCTTCCGGCGCTTCCGCGGAGCCGGCGATGGCCATGCGCTGGAGGAAGCATGGGTCGCTGTGCCGGGGGAAGGTCCGCCCGCATGGCGCTTCCCGCCTGCCGAGGAGCCGCCCGCGGACATCCCTTCAGGCCTGCCTGAAGGCTACCTTCTCGACTGGCCCACGGCCGCCCACGATCTTCTTCGCGACCTGACCGCCCGACCATGGCGCGGCCTCTTCCTGACTTTCGACTACGGGCTGCCGGAAAAAATACTCTGGGAAGAACGTCCACAGGGAAGCGGCCGGGCCTACGCCCGTCATTGCCAGGGCGGCGACCTTATCGCCCACCCCGGCGAGACCGACCTGACCTGTCACCTCGCCTGGGAACCTCTCGAACGGATCCTCGCCGAGGCGGGCTTTTCCGGGGTTTCCCTTTCCACCCAGGAGAGCTTCTTCCTCCGCCACGCGCGGCCGGTCCTCGAGCACGTCCTCGCCGAAGCCGGCGCGGAATTTTCCCGCGACAAACAGACCCTCATGGAACTGCTGCATCCTCAGCACCTCGGAGGAAAGTTCATGGCCCTCGCGGCGCTGCGCGGAAGCGGATAAATTCTGAAATTGCACTTGCTTTCCAGTTTCACGCCTGCACGGTTCTTCGTTTTTCCGAAGGAGAAATCACCATGGCACGCATTTGTTCAGTCACCGGCAAGCGCCGCGTCAGCGGCAATCGCATCCACCGCAAGGGTCTCACCAAAAAAAGCGGCGGCATCGGCACACATATCGCGAAGATCAGCAAGCGGACCTTCAAGCCGAATGTGCAACGGGTTCGGGTGCGCCTTCCCAACGGTCAGGTCAAGCGCATGTGGGTCTCCACCAAGGCCCTCAAGGCGGGCAAGGTCACAAAAGCCTGATCGAGCGGTAAGAACCTGCCTCCCCCAAAAGCCGGCCGCCATCGCCGGCTTTTTTATTCAGATCCCCGGATCAAACCAGCTGAGCACTTCGCCGAGAGCCGCCACTTTGCCGATGACGACCACCGAAGGCGGCCCGAGGCCCGCCTCCCGGACCTGCCATGCGATGCTTTCCAGCGTTCCCCGCACCGAACGCTGGGCCGGGGTCGTGCCCCATTGCACGACCGTGACCGGCGTCGCGGCCGCCCGCCCCCCCGCAATCAGGCGCTGGCAGATTTCCGCCAGCCGCCCCATCGCCATGTAGAGTACCAGGGTGGCCCCGCTCGCCGCGTGCTTCTCCCAGTCCACCATGCTGTCCTCCTTGTCCGGTCGTTCATGGCCGGAAATGAAGGTCGCCACGCTGCTCCATTCGCGGTGCGTCAGGGGAATCCCGCAATACGCCGCACAGCCGAGCGCCGCCGTCACCGCAGGAACCACTTCGTAGGCCACCCCCGCCTCCCGCAAGCGCTCCGCTTCCTCCCCGCCCCGGCCAAAGACAAAAGGATCCCCGCCCTTCAGCCGCACCACCGAAAGCCCTTCCCCGGCAAGGTCCACCAGCAACTTCCCGATCGCCGCCTGCTCCATGCTGTGGAAACCCGCCCGTTTTCCCACATAGTACTGCCGGCAGTCCCCGCGGACCCATTCCCGCAGCGTCTCGTCCACAAGGTAATCGTACACCAGCGCGTCGCAGCTTTCCAATAGGCGCTTCCCCTTGACCGTGATGAGCTCCGGATCCCCCGGCCCCGCGCCGACGAGATAGACTTTGCCTGGTGCGTTCGCTCCCATCCCCCCCGTCTTCTCCCTTTCCGGCGCCGCTGTCCAGTCCGGGGCATTTTCTTCTTGCCGTTCCCCTGTTAACATTGGTTTATTGCCTCATAAACACATGTTACGCGAAAAGGCAAGACCAGGGGAGACGAAGGCGGCGGCATCACCGGAGGCGCTGGAACGGGCAACGGCGGAAGAGCGGCTGCGCTGGGCGTTGGAGGCGTACGGGGAGCGGCTGGTGCTGTCGACGAGTTTTGGGATTCAGGCGGCGGTGATGCTGCACATGGTGACCCGGCATGCGCCGGAGCTGCCGGTGGTTTTCGTGGATACGGGCTATCTATTTCCGGAGACGTACCGGTACGCGGAAGAACTGACGGAGCGGTTCGGGTTGAACCTGAAGGTGGTGCATCCGCGTCGGAGCCCGGCCTGGCAGGAGGCGGTGGAAGGCCGCCGCTGGGAACAGGGGCTGGAGGAGCTGGAAGCCTACAACCGGGAAAACAAGGTGGAACCGATGAACCGTGCGCTGCGGGACCTGGGAGCGGAAGCCTGGCTGAGCGGTCTTCGTCGCAGCCAGGCAAAATCGCGCGCGGATCTGCGGGTGGTGGAAAAACAGCAGAGAACCGTGAAGATCCACCCGGTCGTCGACTGGTCGGAAAAGGACATTTACGAGTACCAGCGCGCCCACGAGCTGCCCATGCATCCGCTCTGGGAACAAGGCTACGTGAGTGTCGGAGACTGGCACAGCACGGCCCCGCTGGAACAGGGAATGACCCCGGAGAAGACGAGGTTCAACGGCCTCAAGCGCGAATGCGGCCTGCACGAGGCCAGCGGCCAGGACGACTGGCAGATTTGAGGCAGGGCGAACGGTGTTCGCTGTCAAAAGGAATAGATCAAGAACCCTTTTACCCCAAGATCGGGGGCCGCCTCGGAGAGGCCGAAGAGCAGGCCCACCTGGTAGGTGAGAGGGTCGGCGACGCGGCCTTTGAGGACCGGACCGGCGCGGTGGGACTGATCGTCAAAGCCGGCAAGCTGCCGCAGATTGCCGAAGTTGTTAAACATTTCCACTCCGAGGCGGTGCCGACCGTGCAGAGGCATCAGGACCTGCCACCGCGCCTGGGCCTTGACGCCGGAACGGGAAGCCTCCCCCACTTCGTGAGCGGCGGCGAGATTGTAGCGGAAGAGGAAGCGTTCGAAGATGAACTCCTGGAGCCAGAAAAGGCTCAGCTGGTCGGCCCCGGAGTCGGCGTCGGCGAGCGAATAGACGAGTTTGGCGCCCCCGTCGGAGCCGTCTTCGCCATCTTCAAACAACTGGTACTTCAGTTCGAAGTCGGCGGAGGCGGTGGCGAGGTCCTTGCCCTCGCGTTTCAGCTGTTTCCAAACGATGCGGACGCCCCACGCCTCGCTGAGCCCGTAATCGAGGTGGGCACGCTGCCGGTACGTCCCGCGTCCGTCCGCGCCCTCGTCCCAGCCCACGCGGCCCTCGACCTGCCAGCGCTCCGCTTTTACCTCCGGTCCCACCACGTTGGCATTGGTGGCGGACAAAGGGAGATCAAGGAGAAGGAGGGCGAGGAAAGGTATAAAGACGCGGGTCGGAGTCATAGCGGAAGGAGGGTGGGAATGCGGGAAAGCCCGTGCAATGATGAATGCGGCGCACCCGAACCGTTCGCCCCCCCACTGCCGTAGCGAATCAGCGACAGCGATTCGGCCCTCTCCTCTCCCGCCGAACGGCTATCGCTCGTTCGCTACCAGGATCGCTCGTTCGCTACCATGACATCCGCATAGGCGTTCCAAAAATTCTCCCAAAAATGATACTTTCTTGGATCCAGCAAAGGATAGCCCGGAAAGAGGGCTCCGCTGTAGGGCCAATCCTCCCAATTTTGCACTAGATCTTTCCGGACAGGATTCATCCAAATGTATTCAGCAACCCTAGCGAAACCTCGTTTGCTGCTTTCGTCAGGTCGGAGTAAATGGTCATAAGGTTGGATCATCGGCTCATACTTTCCGAGAAGACCTTTCCATTGTTTTCGAAACATCCGCATCGCCGGTAATTGATTACTTTGCTCATGGCTGCCCAACCACAGGATATGGAGATGGTCCGGCATAAGAGTGTAGGCGGGACAACATAGACAAAACCGGGACATCCCATGGAGAAGGGCCTCCCGCACGTAGGAATGATGAGCTTTATTCAACCAACCGGTTGTACGATCCTTGATGCAATGTACCCAGTGAACGGCAGCCGTTCCGCGATAGAATCTATCCGGCAAGCGGTGAAGTCGCCTTTTGTGTTTTCCATCCATGCAGTTGAGTCCGTTCTTCTGTGAGAGGCAGCGCAATGAGGCAGGTCACCTGATTTCAGGTAGCGAATCAGCGACAGCGATTCGGTCCTCTCCTCTCCCGCCGAACGGCTATCGCTCGTTCGCTACCGAACGGCTATCGCCCGTTCGCTACCAGAATCGCTCGTTCGCCCCCCCTCTGCCGTAGCGAATCAGCGACAGCGATTCGGTCCTCTCCTCTCCCGCCGAACGGCTATCGCCCGTTCGCTACCGGGATCGCCCGTTCGCTACCGGGATCGCGGTCTACGCCAGCATCTCCCGCAGTCCGTTCTCGTCGAGGACCGGAACCCCGAGCTCACGGGCCCTGGCAAGCTTGCTTCCCGCCTCCTCACCGGCCACGACGTAGCCGGTCTTTCTGCTGACGCTACCGGTGACCTTGCCGCCGGCGGCCTCGATGCACTGTCTGGCCTCGTCGCGGGTCCAGTTCGGGAGCGTCCCGGTGAGGACAAAGGTCAAGCCGTCGAGGGCGCGGGCCCCTTCGTCGGGTTCCTCGAGGGCGGTTTCCATGGTCAACCCCTCTTTGCGGAGACGCTCGAGGAGGGCGCGGTTCTCCTCCCTGCTGAAAAAGTCGGCCACGCTGCGGGCCATTTTCGGTCCCATGCCCTCCACTGCTTCGAGTTCCTCCGCCGTGGCCGCCTGCAGGCGCTCCATGGTGCGGAAACAGCGGGCGAGGTCCTTGGCCGCTTCGGCTCCGATGAGCGGAATGCCGAGGCCGTGCAAAAGGCGCCAGAGGTCCGCCTTGCGGCTTTCGT
>JAAAOD010000001.1 GCA_009908535.1 Verrucomicrobiota bacterium | reverse complement strand
GGGCAGGTGGATGGCGCTCCAGAGGGGGGTTTCCTTTTCCCGCAGGCAGATGAGGGTGCCGAAGAGGGGGCAACCGGCGACGAAGGAGCGGGTGCCGTCGATGGGATCGAGTACCCAGGTGAAGCGGGCATCGGGATGGAGGTCGGGAAATTCCTCACCGATGATCCCGTGGTCGGGGAAGCGCCGCCGGATCCGGTCGCGGAGGATTTCCTCGGCCTCGCGATCAGCGGCGGTGACGGGGGAATCGTCGTCCTTCCACTCGACCCCGAGGCCGGGATCCTGAAAGCGGGGCAGGATCGCCGCCGCGCTGGCCTCAACGAGTTCCGCGAGGAAGCGGCGCATCGTGCAGTCGTTCCAGTCCATGGCGGGCTCAGGCAAGGGGGAGGTGTTCCGCGACGAGTTGGTGCAGCCGTTGCAGGGTTTCGCGGGCGAGGTTCGGGTCCTCGGCTTCGGCGAGGAGGCGGATTTTCGGCTCGGTCCCGGAGTAGCGCAGGAGAACCCGACCTTGTTCCCCGAGGGCGCCTTCCAGCTGCACGAGGGACTCGCTCAATCCCGAGAGGCCGTCAAGGTCGGGCTTTGCGCGCACAGGAAGGTTCTGTTTCTCCTGCGGAAAAGGCTGGAAGACGGAGGCCAGTTCATCGAGGGTCTTTCCGCTGCGGATGCATTCTTCGAGAACGAGGAGGGCGGCGAGGAGGCCGTCGCCGGTGGGAAGAAAGGGGAGGGCGATGAAGTGACCGCTGGATTCGCCCCCGAGGACGGCGGCGTTTTCGCGCATGGCATAGTAGACATTGCGGTCGCCGACGCCGGTACGGATGAGATCCACGCCTTTGTCGCGCAGGCAATGATCGAGCCCGAGGTTGCTCATGATTGTGGCGACGGCCTTGTTGTTGGAAAGGCGGCCCTGATCGGCCCAGCCCCGGGCGAGGATGGCCAGAACGGCGTCGCCGTCGACGAGTTTCCCGTTGCGGTCGCAAAGGATGAGGCGGTCGCCGTCGCCGTCATGGGCGATGCCGAGGTCGGCCTTGTTTTGCACCGTTTCGCGGCAGATGAGATCGGGATATTCGCTGCCGACACCGGCGTTGATGTTTTCCCCGTTGGGCTGGTCGCTGTAGCTGAGAACCTGCGCGCCGAGCCGTTCGAGGATTTCGCCCGAGGTCCGGCAGGTGGCGCCGTTGGCGCAGTCGAGGACGATCCGGAATCCCAGCAGGGCCTTTTCCGGGAGGATCTTCTGCCAGCTTTCCCGGTAGTGCCGGCGGGCATCGTAATGCATCACCGGCGGAGAGGTGGCGTTGTCGGGGAGCGATTTTTCCTCGGCAAGGGCTTCCATTTCCGCCTCGATCTCGCGTTCCTGGGCTTCGCGCAGTTTGCAGCCCCGGGGGCCGAAGAGTTTGATGCCGTTGTCGGTGGCGGGGTTGTGCGACGCGGTCAGGACGATGCCGAGGTCGAGGTCCAGTCCGAGGACGGAATTCGCCACCGCCGGGGTGGGGCAGACGCCGCCGTCAAAAATGCGGATTCCCTCGGCGTGCAGTCCTTTGCTCAAAGGCAGAAAGATTTTCGAGGCGGAGGCGCGGGTATCGCGGCCGATGAGGACGTGACGGGAGGCATTGGCGGGGGTGCGGGTCAGCCAACGGCCGACCGCTCTTCCCAGCTGATAAACCCGCCGGGGCTCCAATGCGGGACCGTCGATGCGATCCCGGATTCCGTCCGTGCCGAATACGTTCATGCGGCAGCAGAAGCTGAGGACTATCCTTCGGTTTCGCGATAAAATTCCTCCGCCCGTTGCAGCCATTTTTCAAGGGCGCCGCCGAGGAGAATTTCCCGGGCCAGTTCCGCCCCATCCCGGATCGAGGCAACCTTGCGCGAGATCAGAAACCCCGTCCCGGCGTTGAGCAAAAGCGTATCGGTGAGGCCGTCGCGGCCTTCGCCGCGCATCGTCGCACGCAGAAGCGCGGCATTTTCCTCCGGATCGCCTCCAGCCAGTTCGGCGGGCGTCGTGGGGGAGAAACCTTCCTCCGCGCCGTCGAAGACTTTGTCGATGCCGCGCATTTCCCCGAAACCGGCCATCCGGTTGGGGCCGGCGGTGGTGATTTCGTCCATGTGCCCGCCGTGGGGCAGCTGCGAACAGACCGCGAGTCCCCGTTCGAGGCCCAGGCGGTCGAGCGCGTCGGCGAGCGGCTTAACCCAGCCGGGCTGGAACACGCCCAGCAGCTGGCGGGCGGGCCGCGCGGGATTGATGAGCGGGCCGAGGATGTTGAAGACGCTGCGCTTGCCTTCCGCCGCCATCTCCTTGCGCACGGGGATGATTTCCTTGAAGGCCGGATGAAAGGCCGGGGCGAAAAAGAAGCAGAAGTCCAGCTGTTCGCAGGCCGCGCGGAGAAGGGCCGGATCGGTATCCATGCGAATGCCGATACAGGAGAGAAAATCGGCGGAACCGCTCCGGGAGGTCACGGCGCGGTTGCCGTGTTTGAGGACGCGGACGCCGCCGGCGGCCAGAATGAAGGCGGCGGTGGAGGAAATATTGAATCCCTGCGAGCCGGTGCCACCGGTGCCGACAACATCGATGGCGTCCCCCGCGAGATCTCCCAGTTGGGGGTCGCTGGCCAGTTCCCGGAAGACCTTCGCGAAGGCGGTGACCTCTTCGACCGTCTCGCCCTTTTCGTGCAGGGCGCCGAGAAAGGCCTTTTTTTCGACGGGATCGCGGTCGGGTACCGTCAGGGCGGTGGCCGCCGCCATGCAGGCTTCCTCGGAAAGGTCTTTTCCTTCCTGCAATAGCTGGGTGAGTTCCGGGAGCGCCATCATAGCGGCGGAGGTTGGTGGTTGCCCGGTCGCAGGCAAGGCTTTTCCTTGGTTCGCGGTCGGGCGCCGGCGGCCGATTTTGGGCTTTACCGGGTTGCCGCTCCCCCTTCTTAATCGACCGCTATGAGTGACAGCCGCACCACCATCACTTTCGCCCGCGGGGACGGGATCGGGCCGGAAATCATGGATTCCACCCTTGAAGTTTTGCGCGCCGCGGGAGCGCGCCTTGATTATGAGGAGATCGAGATCGGTGAGAAGCAATACCTTGCCGGAAACACCTCCGGCATCGGTCCGGAGGACTGGAAGACGCTGCAGAGAAACCGCATTTTTCTGAAGTCGCCCATTACGACGCCGCTGGGCAGCGGCTACAAAAGCCTTAACGTGACGGTGCGCAAATCCCTGCGCCTCTTCTCCAACGTCCGTCCCTGCCGCGCCTACGCTCCTTACGTCAGTACGAACTTCCCGGACATCGACATGGTCATCATCCGGGAAAACGAGGAGGACCTGTACGCGGGGATCGAGCACCAGCAGACGGACGAGGTGGTGCAGACGCTGAAGCTGGTCAGCCGGCCCGGGTGTGAAGCGATTTGTCGCTACGCGATGGAGTACGCCCGCGCCTACGGGCGGAAGAAGGTCACCTGCCTCACGAAGTCGAACATCATGAAGCACACCGACGGGCTTTTCCAGAAGGTGTTCGAGGAGATCGCGAAGGAACCGCAATACAGCGACATCGAGACGGAGCACCGCATCATCGACATCGGGGCCGCCCTCGTCGCCGCGCACCCGGAGGACCTGGACGTCATCGTCACCCTGAACCTGTACGGCGACATTGTCAGTGACATCGCCGCCCTCGTGGCGGGAAGCGTCGGCCTCGCCGGCTCCGCGAACATCGGCTTCGACGCCGCCATGTTCGAGGCCGTGCACGGATCCGCGCCCGATATCGCGGGCAAGGACATCGCCAATCCCTCCGGCCTCATCCATGCCGCCACGAAGATGCTCGTGCACCTCGACCAGGGCGATGTTGCGGAAAAGATCCGCAACGCATGGCTGAAAACGTTGGAGGACGGCATCCACACCGCCGACATCTACAAGGAGTCGCTCTCGAAAGAAAAGGTGGGGACGAAAGCCTTCACGCAAGCCGTCATCGAGCGGCTGGGACAGAAGCCGACCGTTTTTGAGCCGGTGGCATTCGCCAACAAGGGCATCCGTATCGAACTTCCCGAACACCCGCCCCGCGAAAAGAAACTGGTCGGCATCGACGTCTTTATCGACTGGACGGATTCCGACCGCGATCCGGACGTGATCGGAACGCGGTTGCAGGCCTGTAACGGGGACGGCCTTAAGCTGAAGCTGATTACCAACCGCGGAGTGAAGGTCTTTCCCGAAGGCCTCAAGGAAACCTTCTGTACCGACCACTGGCGCTGCCGGTTCATTCTTGAAGAGGGACTGGAGAAGTGTTCCCACAGCCAGATTTCCAGCCTCATGCTCCGCGTCGCCAACGCCGGCTTTGATTTCATCAAGACGGAGCACCTCTACACCTTCGATGGCGAGCGGGGCTATTCGCTTGCGCAGGGGGAATAATGGCGCAAACACCCGATGAATGGAAAGTCGTTGTCCGGCGGCTCGAACTGCAGGATTACGAGGACCTGCATCGAGCCATGCTCGTTGTTTACAAGGATATCAAGGATGATCCGTGGAAACGCCGCGATGTCGCCCGGCTCCTGAAAATCTTCCCCGAGGGCCAGATCGCCGTCGAGGTGAACGGGCAGGTGGTCGGTTGTGCTTTGTCGTTGATTGTCGACTACAGCGCGTTTGGGGACCAGCACACCTACGACGAGATCACCGCGAAGGAAACCTTCCGTACCCATGATCCCGAAGGGGATGTTCTTTACGGGATCGAGGTCTTCGTCCATCCGGACTTCCGCGGTATGCGCCTGGCCCGGCGGCTCTACGACGTGCGCAAGGAACTCGTCGAGCGCTTCAATCTGCGAGCCATTATTGCCGGCGGCCGCATTCCCGGCTACCGCGAATACTCCGAGGAGCTGACGCCGCGGCAGTACATCCAGAAGGTGCGGCAGAAGGAGGTGTACGACCCGATCCTTTCCTTTCAGCTCTCGAACGGGTTTCATGTCAAGAAGGTGCTGCGTTCCTACCTTTCCGGCGACACCGAATCGCTGGAGTACGCCACCCTGCTCGAGTGGGACAACATTTACTACGAGGAGAAACCGAAATCGCTTTACCGGAAGAAGCGCGAGGTGCGCATCGGGGTCGTGCAATGGCAGATGCGTCCCGCCTACCAGCTCGAGACCATCCTCGACCAGGCCGAGTATTTTATCGATACAGTCAGCGACTACCAGTCCGATTTCATTCTCTTTCCGGAGTTGTTCAACGCCCCCCTGCTCGTGCAGTACAACGAGGAGACCCAGGCGAAGGCGATGCGCCAGCTCGCCAAGCTCACCGACCCGATCCTCACCAAGCTGCGCGAGTTCGCGGTGACCTATAACGTCAACATCATCGCCGGCAGCATGCCGGTGGTGGACCGGCGCCGCCTCTACAACTCCGCGTATCTGTGTCGTCGCGACGGAACCTACGAGGCCGTGCGCAAGATCCACATCACCCCCAGTGAGCGCGAGTCCTTCGCCATGTCGGGCGGCAGCGAGTTGCGCGCGCTCGATACCGACTGCGGGAAGATCGGCATTCTCATCTGCTACGATGTGGAGTTTCCGGAACTGCCGCGGCTGCTGCGCGAACAGGGCGCGGAAATTCTCTTTGTTCCCTACATGACCGATATGCAGACGGGCTACCAGCGGGTGCGGTTCTGTTCCCACGCCCGCGCTGTCGAAAACGAATGCTATGTCGCCATAACCGGCTGTGTGGGGAACCTGCCGCGCGTCGACAACCTCGACATCCAGTATTCGCAGTCGGCCGTGTTCTCCCCGAGCGATTTCTCTTTTCCCGGCAACGGCATCATTGCCGAGTCCACGCCCAACACGGAAATGGTGCTTATGGCCGATGTCGACATGGACCTCATCAAGCAGCTCAGCGAAGAGGGAAGCGTCCGCAACTGGAAGGACCGCCGCAACGATGTCTACTCTCTCCGCCTGAAAAAGCGGAGGCGGAAATGAAAAGGGCGACCCTGGTCGGCATGGTCGCGCTCGTCGGGCTGGTCGGCCTGATCGGCCTGGGCCGACTCTTCGGGCCGACTGGGCCTGACAGCCCGCCGGACCTGCTGCGCGTCGGCAATGGCCCCGAGCCGCAGGCGCTGGATCCGCACCTCACCACCGGTACGGCCGCGCTGAATATCCAGCGTGCCCTGTTCGAGGGCCTCGTCGCCCCGCATCCGGAAACGCTGGATCCGCAGCCCGCGGTGGCGGAGCGGTGGGAACAGGACGCAGCGGGCCGCCACTACACGTTTTTCCTGCGCGAGGACGCGCGCTGGTCGGACGGGGAACCGGTGACGGCGGGGGATTTTGTCGCGGCATGGCAACGCGCGCTCCTCCCCGAGCAGGCGGCCCCCTACGCGGAGATGCTGTACGTCCTCAAGGGAGCCCGGGCCTTCAATCGGGGCGAAGGCCTTCCCGGCGACCTCGGCGTACGGGCGGCGGGGCCAAGGGAACTCGAGGTCGAATTGGCGGAGCCGGTGCCGTATTTTCTTCATCTTCTCCTGCATCCGGTCTGGTTCCCGGTACCGGAACATTACCTGCCGGATGAAAACGGGCGCGAGGGCGGCTGGACCCGGCCGGCGACTTTCTGCGGCAACGGGCCTTTCGTCCTCGAGGAATGGCGCCCGAACGAGTTCGTCGAGGTGGCGGCCAATCCGTTGTATTGGGATTCCGCTACGGTGACCTTGTCCGGTATTC
>JAAAOD010000267.1 GCA_009908535.1 Verrucomicrobiota bacterium | reverse complement strand
GCCATGGAATCGACTACTTTGCGCAGCGTTTCCATAGGGAGCCCTTCCTCGAGGATGAAGCCCACGCTGAGCCATCGGGGCCGCGCACCGCTCATGGCGAGATCATTGACCGATCCGCAGACGGCGAGTTTGCCGATGTCCCCACCGGGAAAGAAAAGCGGATGCACGACATGGCTGTCGGTGGAGAAGGCCATCTTCCCGGAAGCGGCCCCGACCGTAAACGCATCTAGCGCGTGCTCCGGGCCCATCGTCCCGAAGGCCGGCAGAAAAATTTCCTCCAGCAGCCGCTGGCTGAGGCGTCCTCCACCACCGTGGCCAATCGTGATGCAATCGGAGGGATCCTCGGGAAGCGGGCAGGAAAGATCCATGGTCGGAGGTTGCAAAGGCCCGCTGCTCTTTTCAAGCGTACTGACGGTACTTGTGGTAGGCGGCACAGGCGCCTTCCTCGGAGACCATGGTGGCTCCGAGGGGTGACTCCGGGGTGCAGCGCGTGCCGAAGGCGGGGCATTCGTGCGGTTTGCGAATCCCCTGCAGGATGAGACCGCTGATGCATTCGCTCTGCGGTTCCCCGGCTTCCACCTCGAGGGTAAAGCGCTTTTCGGCGTCGAAATCCCTGTACGCCGGCGCGAGGCCATACCCGCTTTGCGGAATCCAGCCGATGCCCCGCCACTCGCGGTCGATAACGGTAAAGACCTCGCCCAGCATGGCGCGCGCGGCCGTGTTGCCTGCCTCGGAAACGGCCCGGGCATAGGCGTTTTCCACCTTCGCTTCGCCGCGTTCGAGCTGCCGAACGCAGGTGAACAGGCCCTGCAGGATATCGACCGGTTCAAATCCGGTGATGATCATCGGGCACCGGTGCTTGCGGCTCAGTTCGTGATAAGCTTCGAATCCGGTGATAGTGCAGACGTGGCCGGCGGCGAGAAAGCCCTGCACGCGGTTATCCGGGGCGGAAAGAAGGGTGTCCATCGCCGGGGGGACGAGGACCTGGGAGACAAGCAGGGTGAAATTCGTCAGTCCCTGTTTTTTCGCCTGATAGGCGGCCATGGCGTTGGCGGGCGCTGTGGTTTCGAACCCGATGGCAAAAAAGACCACTTCGCGCTCGGGATGCTTCTTCGCGAGGACGACGGCATCCAGCGGGGAATAAACCATGCGGACGTCACCGCCGCGGGCTTTGGCCTGGAGAAGGTCGCCGCTGCTGCCGGGCACCCGCAGCATGTCGCCGAAGGAACAGAGAATAACCTCGGGGCGTTCCGCGAGGGCGACGGCCTTGTCCACTTTGTCGATCGGCGTCACGCAAACCGGGCAGCCCGGACCGTGCACAAGGGTGATCTCCGGCGGCAGCAACTGATCCAGCCCGAAGCGCATGATGGCATGGGTCTGCCCGCCGCAGATCTCCATGATCGTCCACGGACGGGTCGTGGCCTTGCGGATGGCCTCGGCCAGCTTGCGCACAAGGGGCGCTTCACGGAATTCCTCAAGGTATTTCACGGGGAGGGACTGCCCAGTTCCTCTTCAAGGCTTTCTTCCATTTCGCGGAGGTAACCGAGGATCCGCTCTGCCTCCCCCTCGTCCACCACCTGGATGGCGAAGCCGGTGTGCACAAGAACGTAATCGTCCACTCTGGCTTCGGGGACAAAGGCGAGGCTGATGTCCTTGCGGACATTGCCGAATTCAATGGTTCCGCCGCGGTCGGGACCTTCGGCCTCATCGCAGGCAACCACTTTTGCGGGAATCGCTAAACACATATCAAATGGGAAGGTTCGGCTGACAGCATGCCGCAACCGCCTGCCCGAGGGCAAGCCCTCCGTCGTTGCAGGGGTGGCGTTGCGGCCAGTGGACGGAAAAGCCCTTCGCGCGCAGAGCCGCTTCCGCGCCCTCGAGGAGGCACCGGTTCTGGAAACAGCCGCCGCTCAGGCAGACCGTGGGAAGGTTCATCTCGTCGGACAGCTCCACGATCCCGTTGACGAGGGCGCCGTGGAAGCGGTTGCTGAGAATGTCGGCGGTGCTACCGGCTTCCGTCGCCCCGGCCATTGCCCGCACCAGCGGTTCCCAGTCCCATTCGCGAAGGCCCGATTCCGAGGTGCGAAGCGGGAGGGGAAAGGCTTCCCCGCGGTCCGCGCTTTGTCCCGCCTCCTCGAATTTCATCGCGGCTTCGCCCTCGTAGCGATTTTTGCAACACAATCCCGCGAGGGCGGTCGCGGCATCGAAGAGTCGGCCCATACTGCTTGTCGCGACACACTGGATACGGCGCTCGTACGCGCGAGCAAAGGCGGAGGCGGACTCCGGCGCGAGGCCCCATCGCCCGGGCCATGCGGAGGCAAGGACCGCTGCGGGACCAAGGATTTCCAGCAACATCGCCATCGCCGGCCGCCATGGTTCGCGCGCGGCGGCGTCGCCGCCGAGAAGATCGAAGGGGCGCAGGCGGGCACAGCGCCGGAGGGAGCCGCCGCGGTAGAGAAACGCCTCCCCGCCCCAGACGGTGCCGTCATGACCGTAACCGGTCCCGTCCCAGATGATGCAGAGGGCCTCCTGCTCGACAAGACCATGCTCGGCGAGGCAGCCCCAGGCGTGCGCCTCGTGATGCTGGACACCAAGGAGCGGCAGGCCGGATGCGGCTGCCGCCATGGTCGAGTGGTAGCCGGGGTGAAGGTCATGAACCGCGAAGCGGGCCGTTTCGCCGCTTTCGAACAAGGTCCGTAACAGATGAAGGCTGCGTCGGAAGACCTCCTGCGCCGGCTCTGTTTCAAGGTCGCCGATGTGCTGGCTGAGGACGACTTCCCGCCCGCGCGCGACAGCGACAGTGTTCTTCAGGTCGCCCCCCATGCACAGGCAGGGCGGCACCGGGCGGGGCAGGCCGAGGGCGGCCGGCGCGAAACCGCGGGAACGCCGCAGCAGTTGTCGTTGCTTAATCACGACACGGAGGACGGAGTCGTCCACGGGCCGGGCGATGGGCCGGTCGTGAAGCAGGAACCCGTCCGCGACCGCACCGAGCCGTTTTTCCGCCTCCTCGTTTTCGGTGCAGATCGGTTCGTCGGAAATGTTTCCGCTTGTCGCGATCAGTGGATACGGGCAGGCTTCAAGCAAGAGCAGGTGCAGGGGCGTGTAAGGCAGCAGCACGCCGAGGGTGGAAAGCTCCGAGACCTCCGGCCAGAGGCCGGGATCGCGCTTGCGCAGGAGGACGATGGGCGCGGCGGCGCTACGCAGTTGAACCGCCTCCCCCTCCGAGAGGAGGCACCGGCGGCGGATTTCCGCCTCATCCGCCAGCATGACGGCAAGCGGCTTCGCCTCGCGGCCCTTGCGTTCGCGGAGCCGCCGCACGGTCTCCGCCCGGTCGGCCCTGCACATGAGATGGAAGCCGCCAAGGCCCTTCACCGCGACAATGCGCCCGTCGCGCAGCTCCCGGGCCGCTTCCTGCAGGGCCGCCTCGTCGCGGCAACGCACGGGAAGGCCGGATTCCCTCCATGCCAGGCGCGGTCCCGAATCCTTGTCCGCGTTGGGTTCGGCGTGAAAGCGCCGGTCCAACGGGTCGTTGTATTCCCGCGCGCAGCGTTCGCTGAGCGGAAAGACGCGCATGGTGGTGTTCGCGCGGTCGTAGGGGAGCTTTTCCACGATGGAAAAGCGCGGTCCGCAATTGGTGCAGTTGATAAAGGGATAGCGGTGGCGCGGATCCGCCGGATCCAGCAGCTCCCGCTGGCAATCGGAACAGGTGGCGAGGTCGGGTGGCAGGACGGCCGAAGTGGTCGCCGCGACCGCGCTTTCAACAATGCGGAAACCCTTTTGCGGCAGGTCCGTTCCCTCGGTGGGGAAGCATTCAATATGGAGCACTTCCGCCGCGGGCGGGGCCTCCCTGCGCAGGCGGGCACAGAAAGTGTCCCGCTGCTCTTCCGCACCCGCGGTCTCAACGACGACGCCGTCCGTCGTGTTCCAGACACGACCGCGCAAGCCAAGACCGGTGGCGAGCCGGAAAACGAAGGGACGAAAGCCGACGCCCTGGACGGTGCCGGAAATCCGGATACGCCACGCCGTTTCAGCGGGCGGGGACATAGCCGCGCAGGGCCTCCAACCAGTCGTCCCAGCCCTCTCCGCTGCGTGCGGACAATTCGAGGATCCGCGCCTGCGGGGCGACTTCCCGTATGTTCCGCAGGGCCGCCTCCCGGTCGAATTCCACCGCCTCGGCGAGATCCGTTTTCGTAAGGAGGACAAGGTCCGCGCTCTTGAAGGCGGGCGGGTACTTGAGCGGTTTGTCCTCGCCCTCGGTTACCGAGAAAAGGACCACCCGCGCTGTTTCCCCGAGGTCGTAGGAAGCCGGGCAGACAAGGTTGCCGACGTTCTCCAGAAAAACCAGCCGGCAACCGTCCAGTTCGAGGGCATCGAGTCCGTTCGCGACCATCTCGGCGTCAAGGTGGCAGGCCGTCCCGGTGACCAGCTGCACGACCGGGGCGCCCTTCGCCCGCACCCGCTGCGCGTCATTGTCGGTCTCGAGGTCGCCGATGAGAACGGCCGCGCGCAGGTCTTCGGGCAAGGCCTCGAGGGTCTTTTCCACAAGGGTGGTTTTTCCCGCGCCGGGGGAGGACATCAGGTTGAGCGCGATCAGCCCGCGCCCGAGAAAAAACCCGCGGTTGCGCTCCGCCAGGCGGTCGTTCTTGTCCATCAGCGATTGCAGGACCTCCACCGTGCGGGTGGCACCGTTGCCGCCGTGCCCGTGGTGGGAATGCCCGTGGTCATGGGCGTGGTCATGATGGTGATGGTGATGTCCGTGCCCGTCCACGTGCACGTGTCCGTGCGCGAGGCCGTAGCCGTTGCCGCCGCGCTCCTGCATGGCGTGGACGTGAAAATGAGTGGGTTGGTTACAGCCGCAATTTTCGCACATCATGAGGTGGCCTGACTTTGGGATCGGCCCCGTCCGATGGCAAGCCTGAGCGTGGAGCAGGTAAGTCATTCCTTTTGTGATGCCGGGCCTTCAGCCCTAAAGCGCATTCCGCTGCCTTGTACCCAGCCCTCCAGACCGCTGCGCGGTCTTTCGGGCTGGGCTGGCATGGCGTCCGGCCGTTGGCCGTTGTCGTACCGCTGGAACGTCCGGCCGTTGGCCGTTGTCTCATTGCCCGGGGACCTATCACCGCATCGGTGAAGGCCGGGAACTCTGCCAGCCCGTTCCGGAGGTTCTCAAACGGCCGAAGGCCGGGAACCATACCAGCCCAGTCCGGAGGTTCGCAAACGGCCGAAGGCCGGGAACCATACCAGCCCAGTCCGGAGGTTCGCAAACGGCCGAAGGCCGGGAACCATACCAGCCCAGTCCGGAGGTTCGCAAACGGCCGAAGGCCGGGAACCATACCAGCCCAGTCCGGAGGTTCGCGAAGCGGACCGGAGGGCTGGGTGTACGGACCAAAACCCGCATCAAGGGCTGAAAGCCCGCCCAACCCACCTGCGCATTTTAATCCCACATATATTTTTCTTTGAATTCGATTCCGCTTTCCCGAAGGAGGGCACGGTATTCGTCCTGAAAAGAAACCTCACGGTGGTGGTTCTCCTGTGTCGCAATGTAATGGGAAACGGCGTTAATTCCGTTGGGATCCACGGAAATGGCCGCATAGCCCCGCTGCCATGAAAACGCCTGCCATCCATTTCCATTTGTCTTTAGCCACCGTGAGGAGGCGGTTTTCGCTTTCTCGACAAGTCCGGCGGCGGAAAGGGTACGGGATAGACGAACGGCCATATGAACGTGATCTTCGACGCCGCCTACCTTGTAACAGGAGCAACCCAGATTGCGCGAAACATTTGCAAGGTAAGCATGTAGCTTTGGACGGAGTTCGGCGCTCAGCCATGGGATCCGGTTCTTGGTGGAGAAAACGAAATGCACCGCGATATGGGAAAGGGATTGGGGCATAAGGAGAGATTCCCGGATGAAGGAACCCGTGACAAGGGCGGGAACCCGCCATTTTCAGGTAAACCGGTGCCCAAAATAAAGGTAGGGTGGCGGGCCTTCAGCCCTTCGGGACTTCTTTGCTGTTTGCTTCCCCAGCCCTCCGGACCGCTGCGCGGTCTTGCGGGCTGGGCTGGAATAGCGTCCGGCCTTTGGCCGTTGTCGTACTGCCGGGACGTCTTGCCGTTGGCCGTTGTTGTACCGCTGGAACGTCCGCCCTTTGGCCTCTGTCGTACCGCTGGAAAGTCCGGCCGTCGGCCGTTGTCTCATTGCCCGGGGACCTTTCACCGCATCGGTGAAGGCCGGGAACTCTGCCAGCCCGGTCCGGAGGTTCTCAAACGGCCGAAGGCCGGGAACCATGCCAGCCCAGTCCGGAGGTTCGCGAAGCGGACCGGAGGGCTGGGTGTAAGGACCAAAACCCCCATCAAGGGCTGAAAGCCCGCCCCTCTGCCTTTGCTTGGGGCGGGCTTTCGGCACCCCTCACGAAATCTCCATGTTGACGATCTGCATTTCGCGGCCGTCGCGGACGTCGCTGGAGATGGTGCCGCAGACGGGGCAACGGAAGACGGTCTTTTCGGGCGTGAACGCGGCCTTGCATTGCGCGCACCAGCAGCGGACCGGACCCTCCTCGATCTCGAGCTTGGAACCGGCCGCGAGGGTATCCTCGATGAGCACTTCGTGGGCGAAGCGCATGGCTTCGGGAACGACCCCGGAGATGCGCCCAATGCGGAGGCGGATGCAGTGGA
>JAAAOD010000060.1 GCA_009908535.1 Verrucomicrobiota bacterium | reverse complement strand
TCCGTAGCTTCATCGGTTCCCTCCTCGGCTTCTTCCTCCGTATCCTCGTAGAGGGCGAGGAAACTCTCCTCCGCCGATTGCAGAGCGGCGCGCCGTTCCTCGGCCGGATCGTCCGGCTTCGGTTTGATCAAGTGGCTCCACCGGCACAGGAGCCGTCCACGTTCGCCGACCTGCCCGCGCTCCTCTTCCCGGACATCCACGCGTTCCAATCCGCCATCCGGGGAAAGAAAGAGGAGACTGCAGACGCGCTCCCCCACTTCAAAGGTCTCTCCCGAAAGGGTCGAAGCGGAACTCACTTTGCCAACGGACCAATCCATGCCGCCATCGGAATGAAGACCTTCCGGCAAATGGCAACCCTTGACGCCACCGCCCGATCGCCGAAGGTACAGGAGCCGACCATGGAGACGTTGCGCATCCGGAATCTTCCGCCCTGCCCTGGCCGGACCTTCGTCCTCGGCGATGTCCACGGCTGCGCGGTGGAATTGCGGCGGATGCTGGAGCTGCTCGAACCGGAGACCGTGGACCGGATCCTCGCTGTCGGCGACCTTGTCA
This sequence comes from Verrucomicrobiota bacterium, assembly GCA_009908535.1. Classification (GTDB taxonomy): domain Bacteria; phylum Verrucomicrobiota; class Verrucomicrobiia; order Opitutales; family Oceanipulchritudinaceae; genus Oceanipulchritudo. The sequence goes on along the minus strand of JAAAOD010000060.1, from coordinate 6,133 downwards.
ACCGCGGACCGGACAGTGCCGGTGTCCTCGACATCGCCCGCAAGCGCAACATCCAACCCGTACTGGGAAACCATGAGGATCGCCTCCTGCAAGCATGGGAATCCGGAGACGCCACGAACCTGAAGGAGCGGGACCGGGCCACTTTCGATCAACTGACCGGGGACGACTTTGCATGGATGGCGCAGTGGCCCCACGTGTTCCGCCTTCTCGAGCTGCGCGCCCTCGTGGTTCACGGGGGCTTTCTACCGGGAATTCCTCTCGAAAAGCAGCCGCCCGCGGATGTCTTGCGCGTGCAGGTGCTCGATGAGGAGGGCCGGCCGCGCAAGCGCAACGAATGCCCCGACGGGCGGCCATGGGCGGAACAGTGGCAGGGTCCCGGACTTGTTCTCTATGGCCATACCCCGCGCCCGGAGCCGTTGGTGCATCCGCATGCCGTCGGTCTCGATACCGGTTGCGTCTATGGATACCAGCTGACCGCCCTGCGCCTCCCCGACCGCACCGTTTTCAAGGTCCCCGCGACACGGGCCTACGCGGAGTAGACGGAAACGCCGCAGCGTTTCCCTCCAGCAGGGATCAGCGCCGCAGCGTTTCCCGCCGGCACCTTCTTTCCTTTTGACCCCCTGCTTGCTTGCGGCAACAAGGGAAGCTACCTGCGCCATGGACGTTTCCACAAAACACTCGCACCTTCCTTATCCGCACGACGAGCTTGTCGATTGGCCGCGCGATTCCCTCGGGGAGCTGGATGCGGAACGGCTGGCCGCGACCTCGCCGGTGACGGTGGCGCGCTTCCTCGAACGGCTCGAAGTGGACGAACGCCGCGACGTCCTGCGCCTGCTCCCCCCGGCCCAGGCGGCGGCCATCCTGGCGGAAGCGGACGAGGAAGCAGCGGCGGAAGCCCTTTCCGCGATGCGCTGGCAGCGCGCCATGCGCATCCTTGGCGAGGTCGAACCCGACGATGCCGCCGATATCCTCGCCGAACTGGAGAACGCGGACCGGCTCCGCCTCCTTGATCGCCTCGAAAAGGCCTCTCGCCGCAGCATCGAAAACCTCCTCGCCTACGAACCGGAAACCGCCGGCGGGATCATGACCACCGAGGTCGACACCGCCCTCGAGAACATGTCGGTGGAGGAGGCGACCAAGCGGATCCGCGAATTCGCGGACAAGCACGAGGATCTTCACTACGTCTACGTCGTCGACGAGGCCCGCCACCTCAAGGGGATCGTCTCCCTGCGCAAACTGATCCAGGCGCGCCCGGAAACCCTCCTTCGCGACGTCATGAAAAGGGAGATCCGCGGTATTTGCGAACCTGATACAGACCGCGAGGAGGTCGCCCTCAAAATGGCTGAGTTCAACCTGCCGGACATGGCCGTTGTCGACAAGGAAGGCAAACTGCTCGGGGTCATTACCCATGACGACGTTATCGATGTCCTGCGCGAGGAGGCGACTGAGGACATTCAGATGCTGGCGGGCGCCGGCGGAACAGAGGGCCTTCACGACCGGATTTTTTCCAGTGTGCGGCAACGTCAACCGTGGTTGGTGGTCAACCTCGCCACCGCCTTTGTTGCCGCCGTCGTCGTTAAAATGTTCGAGGACCAGATCGGTGCGCTTCCCCTGTTGGCGGCGATCATGCCGATCATCGCCGGCGTGGGCGGGAACAGCGGGCAGCAGTCCCTCGCCATCACCATCCGCTCCATCGCCCTCGGCGAGTACCGCAGTGGAGAATCCTTGACCGTGCTGCTGCGTCAGGCGGCGATCGGCCTTGTCAACGGAACCCTCACCGGCCTGGTCGCCGCCGGCATGGTGTTCTTTTTCGACGGTCCCCCGATGCTCTCCCTGATCGTCTTCCTCGCCATGTTCCTGAACCTCGCCCTTGGTTGCCTTGCCGGGACCCTCATCCCGATCGTCCTGCTCCGCCTTAACCGGGATCCGGCGCAGATGTCGTCCATTTTCCTGACCTTCTTCACCGACACCGGCGGCTTCTTCGTCTTCCTGATGCTGGGGAGCGTGTTTCTCCTGTAACCTAAATATACCACATCTCGCCGGCGGCCTGGGCCATGAAATCCTTCACGGAGTAGTCGCGCAGCAAGGCCTCCACCCGCCGGGCAAGTTCCTGCCAGACCCCTTCGGCCCGCGCCGCGGAGGCGCCTTTGCCGCCCTGGCTGTGCGCGAGGATCTCCCCTTCCACCGCCGTCATCACCTCGTAGAGGCTGATCTCTTCCGGGGCCCGCGCAAGCGCGTAGCCGCCCTGCTTGCCGCGACGGCTCGTGATCAGGCCGGCGGTGCGCAGTTCGTTGAGAATTTGCACAAGATAGTTGGACGGCACCGCTTCCGCCTTCGCCAATTCCTCGATGTGGGGTAAGTCGGGGGACCCGTAGGAGTAGCCCAGTTGACCGAGAACCTGGCAGGCGTACTGCATTTTCAAACTCAGCTTCATATGTGCATCGGGGTATGTCATCCGAATGTTGGGTATCAAACCCAATTTCAGGCAAAGCCTTTCCCGCCGCCCATTTTCCGGCGCTTGACAGGACAAATGCGCCTCGCTCTTTTCCGGGACATGGATCTCGTTTGCCTCGACCTCGAAGGTGTTCTCCTTCCCGAATTCTGGATCGCGGTGGCCGAGGCGACGAACATCCCCGAATTGCGGCGAACCACCCGGGACGAACCGGATTATGATGTCCTCATGCGCTACCGGCTGGACTTGCTGGAAAAGCACGACCTCACGTTGCCGGCGATCTACGAAGCCATCCGCGAGCTCGAGCCGCTGCCTGGGGCGGTCGCATTCACCGCATGGCTGCAGGCGCAGACGCGGCTGATCCTCCTCTCCGACACCTTCACGCAGTTCTCCGCCCCGCTGATGGCCAAACTCGGTCATCCGACCCTGTTCTGTCACGAGCTGGAAGTCGATGAGCGGGGCCGCATCCGCGACTACCGGCTGCGCCAACCTGACCAGAAACGCAAGGCGGTGCGCGCCTTTCAGAACCTGAACTTCCGGGTCATCGCGGCCGGCGACTCGTGGAACGATCTCACCATGCTGCAGTCCGCCGACCACGCCATCCTCTTCCGGCCTCCCGACAGCCTTCGCGAAGCAGAACCCCAGATGCCCGTGGCACGTGACCATATGGAGTTGCGGCAGATCCTCGAAGGGCTGTTGCGGCCGCCGGGACGGTAGCTTCCGCAGGACAGCCGCCGTCATCGACCTGGCCGGTCGAGGCTACCCGCCGGCGCCTCTTCCTTCCTTTCGCGTTGACCGGCGGCATCTCCTCCCCGCCAATGAGGAGCCATGGCTTTCCGTTTCATCGCCGGTCCTGATGACTACATTGTCCTGCGCGAAGCGCGCGGGGAATGGGAAGCCATCGCGGCGGAGATGGCCGACGAGAACGCCCTCGAGATCATCGACGGGCAGGCCGGGAATGTCGACGAGGTCGAGCAGGCGGTGAACCAGTTCATCAGTGCCGTGCAGACCCTTTCCCTCTTCGCGCCGCGCAAGGCGGTCTGGTTCAAGAGCATCACCTTTCTTGGGGATTCCGTCACCGGCCGCGCCGCCGGGACCGCTTCCGCCGTCGAGCGCATGCAGGAAGTCCTCGCCGGGGTGGAGGAAGCCGCCGTCCGCGTCCTCCTTTCCGCCTCGCCGGTGGATCGGCGCAAGAAGGCCTACAAGTGGTTTCAGAAAGAGGGCAACAGCAGCTTTCTCCAGGGCGGGAACGACGCCGCTTCGCTGGCCGAGCTGGCTTCCGGGGAAGCCGAGACCGCCGGCGTGCGCTTCCGCGACCGGGCCGAGGCCATCCTCATCGAAAAAGTGGGGCTCAACGCGCGTCTGGTCATCGAGGAAACGCGCAAGCTCTGCACCTACCTCGGCGCCGAAGGCGGGGAGATCACACCACGCCTCGTCACGGAGATGGTGCCCAACACCGCCGAAAGCGACTTCTTCGAGGCGGCCGAGGCCTTTTTCCAACTCGATCTCGAGCACACCCTCGACGCCATCCAGCGGCATTTCTTCGCGGGGAACGACGCGCGCCCGCTGATTTCCTCGCTGCAGAACCGGAACCGCTTGCTTCTGCAGTTGAAGGCCCTCGAGCAGGAGGGCTCGATCCGCGGCACTGTCAACAAATCCTCCCTTGCCCGCGCCGCCGAGAATCACGCTACCTGGTTCGGATCCGGGGAGAAAAAAACCTCCGTCAACATTTTCACGCAAAACCCGTGGTACCTTGGGCGGCTGTCCCACAACCTCGGGAAGCTCAGCCTCCGCCGCCTCCTGCAGTTTCAGGAGGCCTTCCGCGAGGCCTTCATGGAGATCGTCAGCCATCCCCACCAACAGGAAGGCGTCCTCCGCTCCATGGCCATCCGCTGCCTCTCCACGGAGTGAGCGGTAGCGAATCAGCGACAGCGATTCGGTCAGAGATCGCGCGGTAGCGAATCAGCGACAGCGATTCGGTCAGAGATCGCGCGGTAGCGAATCAGCGATAGCGATTCGGTCAGGGATCGCGCGGTAGCGAATCAGCGATAGCGATTCGGCACGTTTCCGCCTTGGCATCGGCGGCGTGCCGTCAAACATGGCCCGCATGGACGTGATCCCGGACATTCTCGCCCAGCGCTATGCCTCTGCTCCCATGCGCCGCATCTGGTCGCCGCGCGGCAAGATCCGCATGGAGCGCGAATACTGGATCGCCGTCCTCAAGGCGCAGCTCGACCTTGGCCTCTCCATCGACGAAAAGGCCATCGCGGCCTATGAGAAAGCCATCGACGAGATCGACCTTGGCGCGATCGAGGAGCGGGAGCGGGTCACCCGCCACGACGTGAAGGCGCGTATCGAGGCCTTCAACGAAAGCGCGGGGGCGCAGAACATCCACCAGGGCATGACCAGCCGCGACCTCACCGAGAACGTCGAACAGCTGCAGTTGTACCGTTCCTGCCGCCTCCTCTTCCGGAAAGGCCTCGCCCTGTTGCACCGCTTCCGCGAACAGGCGCTCGCCTACGAGGAGCTCGTCATCACTGCGCGCACGCACAACGTCGCCGCGCAGCCGACCACTTTCGGCCGCCGCCTCGCCATGTACGGGGAGGAGCTGCTGCGCGCGCTGCGCAACATGGAGCACCTCCTTGCCACCTATCCCGCCCGCGGCCTCAAGGGCGCCGTCGGCACCCAGCTCGACCAGTGGACGCTGTTCGAGAAGGATTCCGCCCGGGTGCGCGAACTGGAGACGCGCGTCCTCCAGCACCTCGGCCTCCCCGGCCAGTGGAAAGCGGTCGGGCAGGTGTATCCACGCAGCCTCGACGCCGAAGTCCTCGGTCATTTCGTGCAGGTCGCGGCCGCGCCGACGAGCTTCGCCCGCACCCTGCGCCTCATGGCCGGCCACGAGCTGGCCTCGGAGGGCTTCGCGAAGGGGCAGGTCGGTTCCTCCGCCATGCCGCACAAAATGAACGCCCGCAGCTGCGAACGTATCAACGGATTCACTACACTTCTCAAGGGCTATCACTCCATGGCGCAAAACCTCGCCGGCGACCAGTGGAACGAAGGTGACGTCTCCTGCTCGGTCGTGCGCCGCGTCCTCCTGCCCGACGCCTCCTTCGCCCTCGACGGGCTGCTGGAAACGGGCCTCACCGTGCTCAAACAGATGGAGGTCTATCCCGCCGTCATCGCGCGCGAGAACGCCCATTACTTTCCCTTCCTCGGCACGACCACCCTGCTCATGGAGGCCGTGCGCGCCGGAACCGGACGCGAAACCGCCCACGAGGCCATCAAGGAACACGCCCTCGCGGCCGTGAAGGATCTCCGTTCCGGACGCACCTCCCGCAATGACCTTGCCGAGCGCCTTGCCGGGGACGAGCGCCTTGGCCTGTCCCGCGAAACGATCGAGCAGGTGCTGCAGTCCGGCGAAGCCCTTCTCGGGAACGCCCGGGAGCAGGTGCGCACCTTTGCCGCGGAGAGCGAAGACTTGCTGAAAGCCTACCCGGACGCGGCGGCGTATGAGCCCGCCGCAATTTTGTAATCACGGTCTCGGGCAGGGTTCCCGGCTTCCCGGGGGTCTACCCGCTTGACAATTCCGTTGCGAGCGAGGCCATATCAAGGGTTTCGCATGTCGCCTTCCGGTCAACCGACGCTATTCGGGGAGCTGCGCAAAACGCTTGTTCTTGCCGC
>JAAAOD010000109.1 GCA_009908535.1 Verrucomicrobiota bacterium | reverse complement strand
GCGGATGACGGCGCTGCCGTGCGCGGGTGGATTGGAATAGTTCGTCCGTACGAGGGCTTTGAGCCGGCTGAGGGAACGCTCGGCCTCGTCACTGTTCTTGGCGACGACATGAAGGACGCCGACACGGTCCTGATACAGGCTGAAGTTTTTCGAGAAGGAGGTGCAGACGAAGAACTCGAGGCCGTATTCGGCAAAGGCCCGTACGGCGGCGGCGTCGTCGAGAATGCCGCGCGAAAACCCTTGGTAGGCGAAGTCGAGGACGGGAAGGAGCCGACGTTCCTTGCAGATCTTGGCGATGGTGTCCCAGTTGTCGATGGAGGGATCCACTCCCGTCGGGTTGTGGCAGCAGGCATGGAAGACGACGACGTCGTTGTCGGGGATGCCCTCAAGGACGGTGATCATCCCCTCAAGATTCAGGTCGTGCGTCTCCGCGTTGTAATAAGGGTAGGAGGCAATTTCGAGACCGGAAGCGTTGAAGATGCCCTTGTGGTTGGCCCAGGTCGGGTTGCTGAGCCAGACCGTGCGCTGTCCCAGACCGTGCTGGATGAAGTCGCCGGCAAGGCGCAGGGCGGCTGTCCCCCCCGGCGTCTGCACCGAGGCCACGCGCCCATCCTCGACAAAATGGCTCTGCGGACCGAAAACGAGGGCCCGTGTCTTCTGTAGAAAGAGGGGATCCCCATTTATGGGAAGGTAGCTTTTGCCCGCACCTTCCCCGGCGAGGCGCTTCTGCGCTTCGAGTACGGAGGGTAGCACCGGGGGCTTGCCTTCCGCGTCCTGGTAAACGCCCACCGTCAAATTGATTTTTTCCGGATTGGGGTCGGCCCGGAAGGCCTCACTGAGACCGAGGATGGGGTCGGGGGGGGCGGCTTTGACCAATTCAAAAAGGTTCATTTGTGCTTGGTAAAGCGCATGGTCCATGGAACATCAAGGAAGGATTTCAGGGAGCCCCGCTGAATTCTTCGTTGCCCTGAGGCGGCGGGCGACTTGGTTTCTGGTCTTTGATGAGAATTTGTCCGGTAAGGAGCGGTCCTGGCCTTCTCCTGGCATTCCTGGCCGCGGTTCCGCCGCTCGCCGGGGATCGCCTTGAGGTGCAGGGCGGAGCTGTGCTGACCGGCGAAATCGAATCCGTAACTGAGGACTGGATCCGCATGCGGACCGACTATGCCGGTGAGCTGACCGTGGACTTGAAGAAAGTCACCAGCCTCGTCAGCGAGCAGGAGTTTCTCCTTCCCCGCGAGGAGGACGAGGTGCGCGGGCGTCTGCGCGTGGAGGGCTCCGGCGCGGACTGGTTCCTCGTCACGGAGGAGCGCGAACTTCAGATCTCCCTCACCGAGGCCCTGCTGCTGCAGCCGGTGGCGACAGGGGAGGCGGGGGAAAAAGGCTCCGCGGAGACGGCGGAAACGGCTCCCGGGGACAAGGTCACGGCTCCCGCGCCGCAACGCGGGGTCATGGAAACGGAGAGAGCGCAACCGACCATTGCGGAGGCTGGGCCTCTTTTCTTTCTCGACCGCCTTTTTCCGCCTCCACCGGAGGGCTGGAGCCTCGAGAGTGGCTTCAACCTCACGGGCAAGAGCGGCAACACGGAGCGGTTCGATATCGGTGTCACTCTCGACGCGCAATACGAACGCGACTTCGACCGCCTCGATCTGTACGGGCGCTACAACTACGGGACGAACCGCAGCCGGCGCACCTCCGACGAAATCGTCGTGGGAGGGCGCTACACGAATTTCATTTTCGACAGGCTCGGTTTTTTTGTCCGGCAGGAAGTGGAACGGGACCAGTTCGAGGATCTCGGGTTGCGCTCGACCTCGGCGGTCGGTGTCTCCTACCGCCTCCGCAACGAGGAAGACCTGCGCCTGGAGTTTCGGGGCGGGGTGAGCTACCGGTTCGAGAATTATGAGAACGACGGGGGCGAGGAAATTCCGGGCATGGACTTCGGTCTCGACGTCCTGTGGAAATTCTCCCCCTGGGCCCGCTTCAAAGGCAACTACACCTTCCTTCCTTCCATCGACCGACAGGAGGATTTCATTATCGAACAGGACAGCGGTTTGAATCTGCCCCTCGGGATGAGCGACCGCTGGAAGCTCCGCTTCGGCATCAACAGCCAGTACAACAACGAGCCCGAACCCGGCCGCAAGAATCTGGACTGGCGCTACTACGCGCGCCTGATCGCCTCATGGGAATAGGAGCCCGGGATGGGGCCACGGCGGGGCTCCCTTTTGGGTTGCCAGCGCGGGGATGTTGACTCCTTTTTCAGTTACATCGATGTGACAGGAACCCCAACCCCGGAAAACCCACCCCATGAAGGAGCAGGCAGCGGCCAAGGAAGATCAATACACACTGGATCGGGAGTACGACCGCTTCTCCCGTCAACCAGAACTGAACCGGCACCTCGCGGTGCTCAGCTTCGAGGGGCTTGCGCGCTCCCCCTTCCGCAAGGTGGTCGTCGACCTCGCCCAAGAGCGCAAGGAATTGACCGGCGGCATGGTGCTGGCGGTCGCGCTGACGCTCGCGGAGCGCTGGCGCGACACCATTCCGGGGAAGCGGGTGGGGGTGGTCTTTCCCTCCGGTCTTGGCAGCATCCTGACGAACCTCGCCCTGACCTTCCTTGATAAAGTCCCGGTCAATTTCAACTTCACCGCGGGGGCTACCTCCATCCGCAAGACGATGGAAATGGGCGGGGTCGAAACCGTGATCACCGCGGCCCCGGTAAAGGAAAAGGTTCCCGATTTTCCGTGGCCCGAACACACCGTCGATCTCGTTCAGGAACGCACCCACATCGACAAGAAGCAGGTACTGAAGCGCCTTGCCCTCATCGCCCTGCTGCCGCGGAAGATGCTCCTTCGACGCTTCCGCATTCCCACGGAGGGCGGGGACCGCGAGGCCGGTCTGCTCTTTTCCAGCGGAAGCACCGGGGACGCCAAGGGAGTGCCCCTCACGCATCGCAACATCATCGCCAACTGCCTGCAGATCAAGGAGTGCCACCTGCTCGACCGCGACCAGATCCTCCTCGCCTGCCTGCCCACCTTTCACAGTTTCGGCTTCACCGTCACTTTGTGGTATCCACTTATGACGGGCCTGAAATGCGTGACCCTGCCGTCGCCCCTGGAGACCCGCAAGATCGCCGAGGCGATCGAAAGGGAGAGGGTGACGGTGATGATGGGGACCCCGACCTTCCTCCGGCCCTATTTCAAACGCTGCCGCCCCGAGCAGCTGGCCAGCCTTTCCTTTGTTGTGGGCGGGGCCGAAAAAACGCCCCCCGGATTCGCCGAACGCTGGCAACAGACCTTCGGGAGCCTTTATCTCGAAGGCTACGGGCTGACGGAAACCTCGCCCGTGGTGAGCGTGAATCTTCCCGCCTTCAAGGACCAGCCCTCGCAGATCCGGACCGGATCGGTCGGCAAACTGATGCCCGGCATGAAAGCCCGGGTTTCCGAGCCTTCCTCCGGGCGTATGCTCCCTGTCGATACACAGGGAATCCTCGAGTTGCAGGGGGCCAATGTTTTCAACGGATACCTCGACAACAAGGTGGCCACCCAACGGGCATTCCGGGACGGATGGTTCGTCACCGGCGACCTCGCGCGCATCGACAAGGACGGGTTTGTCTTCATCGAGGGCCGCATCAGCCGCTTCTCAAAACTGGGTGGCGAAATGGTCCCGCATGGAAAAGTCGAACAGGAGATCTCCCAGGCCTTCCAGCTGGATGACGCCGAGTTGCCGCTCGTGGCCGTGACCGGTGTCTCCGACGACGTCAAGGGGGAGGCGCTGGTCGTCCTCGCCGCGGTCGAGATCCGGCCCGCCCAGTTGCGGGAACGCCTCCTTGAGCGGGGCATTCCCAATCTCTGGATTCCCCGCAGTGTCTACCGGGTGAACGAGATTCCCTGCCTTGCCTCCGGGAAACTCGACCTGAAATCGTTGAATGATCTTGCGGCGCGAAAGTTCCGCGAGGCCGGCGGCTGAGCTTCAAGCGCGCTGGCGGACGGCCTCGAACAGGGCCACCGCCGCCATCGCGCTGACATTGAGGCTGTCGGTAACGCCCCGCATGGGGAGGTTGACCCGGGTGCCCCCGGAGGACAGCCATTCCGCGGGCAGTCCCCGGTCCTCGGTGCCCAGAACCAGCGCGACGGGTCCGGACAGGTCGGCCTCGTACAGCAACTTCCCGGCTGTCGGAGTGGTGAGGATCGGCTCGATGCGGCGCTCTTGCAGAAAATTCCGGACCTCCCCGCCGGAAACCGCCGCAAAAGGAAGGTGGAAAAATGCACCCTGAGAGGCCCGGACCGCATTGGGATTAAAGGGATCGCAGCGGGGGTCGGCCATAAGAAGACCGTCACAGCCGGCGGCGTCGGCGGTGCGCAGGATGGCGCCGAGGTTGCCCGGCTTTTCGATGCCCACGGCAATCACGAGCAGGGGGACCTCGGAAAGGGGGAAATCGGCAAGGTCGCGTTCCCGCCTTCTCGCCACGGCGAGGAAACCGTCGGGGCCCTCCCGGTAGGCAGCCCGCAGAAAGGCGTCGGCGGCCATCGGCACGCATTCAAGCCCGTCCGTGTCCGCGGCCCGCTCCAGAAGGGCGAAAGCCGCCTCTCCGGAAAAAAGCTCCTCGCAGTAATAGAGGCATGCCAGCGGCCATCCGGAGGCAAGGGCGCGGCCGACCTCACGGGCCCCTTCCACGGGGAATAATCCCTGACGCCGGCGATGGCTGCCGTCGCGAAGGCGCAGCAGGTGCTTGACGCGCGGGTTCTGGCGGCTGGTGATCCGTTCCGTCATGCCATTCCTTTCCTGATGCGCTTTCGCGCCGAAGACGAGAAGAATTCATTTGATCCCATGCCGAAACAACCGCCCCGCAACTTCACGCCGGATCCCTTTCCTTATCACCATGAACTCGACCTCCGGATCGAGGACCTGACCAACCTCGGCCAGGGGGTCGGGAGGGTGGAGGACTGGGTCGTTTTCGTCCCCTACGCCCTCCCCGGGGAACGGGTGCGGGCCCGCGTCTGGCGGAACAAGGCGAAGTACTCGGAGGCCGACCTGGTCGGGATCCTTGAGCCTTCGCCGGAGCGGGTCGACCCCGCCTGTCCACTCTTCGGGGACTGCGGCGGCTGCCAGTACCAGCATCTCGCCTACGCCAGCCAGCTGCGCTGGAAGACGGAGCAGGTCCGGCAACTCCTGCGCAAGATGACCGGCCGCGAAATGGAGGTCCGGCCCTGCTGCGGCAACGCGGAGCGGCTCTACGGATACCGATCCAAACTGACCCCGCATTTCCGACGCCCTCCGCACCTGCCGGGCACTGCGATCGGATTCCAGCGCGCGAGCAGCCGGGCCATCGTCGACGTTCCGCAGTGTCCGATTGCCAGTCCCGCGATCAATGAGGCCCTGCCCTTGGAGCGGGCGCGGTTGCAGCAGGAGGTCGGACGCTTCCGCAAGGGAGGGACGCTTTTACTGCGGGATTCCGACGATGGCGTGGTCACCGATATGAAGGCGGTGGCACGGGAAACCGTCCTCGGCAAAACCTTCCACTTTATCGCGGGGGAGTTTTTCCAGAACAATCCCCACATGCTGCCCGCCCTCGTCGAACATGCGCTCGCCGAGGCGGCCGCACCGGGAATGCGCTTCCTCGTCGACGCCTATTGCGGCGTCGGCGTCTTTGGTATCTGCGGAAGCGGGCGTTTCGAGCGGACGACCGGGATCGAGGTCAGTGAGCGGGCGATCGAACTTGCCCGCGGCAACGCCGACAGCAATTCGATCCCCGACATCACCTTCCAAAAAGGCTCGGCCGAGGCGGTCTTCGAGGGGCTCTGTCATCCGCCGGCGGAGACCTGCGTCATCGTCGATCCGCCGCGGCGTGGTTGCGGGCAGGATTTCCTTGTCCAGCTTACCGCCTTCGCGCCGGCCCGCATCGTCTATGTCAGCTGCGGCCCGGACACGCAGGCACGGGATGCGAACCTCCTTCTGGAGGCCGGCTACACGGTGGACTGCATCCAGCCGTTCGACCTTTTTCCCCATACGCGGCACATCGAGAATGTCATGACCTTCGTGCGCCCGTCCTGAATCAGCGCCGCCGGTTCCACGCCGGGTCGGCAAAGGTGGTCTCCCATGCGGCGAGGCGGGCTCCGTCAAGGCCGAGTTCCTCCAGGCGTCGCTTCCGCGGGGTCGCTCCCAGCCATTGCCCCAGATTGCCCGTGAAGGCATCCATGAACTCCTCCGCGTGGGTCCCGGAAAGATCCGTGGCAAGCACGCTGCCCTGCACGAGGAGCCCGCGGCGGTTTCGCTTCATGGCCGCACCGGCCAGTTTACCCCCGGTTTTCCGGTGAATGACATCGTCGGCTTCCGGACCGGTGAAACAGGCGAGGGCGGGACCCCGGGGGCTGGGATCGCCGCAGGCCTTCGGGCACGGGGCAAGCTCCGCCGGGACGCCGGTCGCGGCAAGGGCATCGGCCAGCGCCCGATGCAGCCCCTCGTACAGCCGGGGGGCTGACAAACGGAAACGGGGATGTGCGGGAGGGACGACCAGCGCATAGGTCAGGTCCGCACGATGGTCGACAATGCCGCCGCCGGTCAGGCGGCGGATTCGCTCGCCCACGGCCTGGCCAAGGCCGGCCTCGATCATGGACCAGCGCTGGCTGTAGCCGAAGGTGAAGGCCGGCTCCTCCCAGGCGTAAAATCGCAGGACCGGCCTCCCGAGCCTTCCTCCCTCTTCCAGCAGGAGGGCGTCGACGGCCATGTTCCGGGCGGCGGAGAAAGGGGCGCGTTGGATTTGCAGGAATTCAGGCAAGGAGATTGATTTTCATG
>JAAAOD010000098.1 GCA_009908535.1 Verrucomicrobiota bacterium | reverse complement strand
TTCAAACGCGAGTTCCTCGGGTACTTCCGGACCCCGATCGCCTACGTTTTCCTCACGGTCTTCGCCGTTTCCACGGTGAGCCTGACGTGGTTCATCGGACGGCTCTTCGAGAGCAACAGCGCAAGCCTGAACAGCTTCTTCACCTTCATGCCGTGGGTCTTTCTTTTTCTTGTCCCGGCGGTGGGGATGCGCCTCTGGTCGGAGGAAATCCGTTCGGGGACGAGCGAGCTGCTCTTCACCTATCCGGTCACCCTCGCACAGGCCGTATTGGGGAAGTTTCTCGCCGCCTGGGCGTTTCTGGCTGTGGGCATTCTCGGAACCCTTACCTTGCCGATGACCATCGCATATCTTGGCGACCCGGAATGGGGGCCGGTATTCAGCGGCTATTTCGGGCTCGTCCTCATGGCGGGCGGATACCTCGGCATCTGCTCCCTTGCCTCCGCGTTGACCCGCAACCAGGTGATCGCCTTTGTTCTCGGGGTCCTGGCCTGCCTCCTCCTCGTCTTTCTCGGATGGAGCGTCTTTAACGATCTGCTCCTGAACATCGGCCTGCCGGTGTGGCTGGTCGACGGCCTCTCGAATTTCAGTTTCGTGACCCATTTCGAGAACTTCATGCGGGGTCTCCTGACGCTTCGCGATATTCTCTTCTTCCTCATCCTGATCGCGGGATCCCTCTCCCTGAATGTCATCGCCCTGAACCGGTAAGAACTTCCCATCTCTTTTGGAAGCCATGAGCCAGCAGAACAAATGGATCGCCACCCTTCTCCTCCTTCTCGGCATCATCCTCGCGACTGTGATCGCCAACCGCGTTCCCGGACAGTGGGATCTTACCGCGGAAAATCGCTACACGCTGTCGCCGGCGAGTGAGAAACTGCTGGAGGAACTGCGGGAACCAGTACGGATGCGATTTTATTTCAGCCGCAGCTCGGAAGGGCTCCCGATCCAGTTCAAGAATTTCGCCACCCGCGTGGAGAACCTCCTCCGCCAGTACGAGCGCCGTAGTGGCGGGATGGTGCGCCTTTCCATCATCGATCCGCGTCCCGACACGGACGAGGAGCAGGAAGCGATCCGGGCGGGTCTGCAGAGCCAGCCGCTGCCTTCGGGGGAAAGCGTTTTCTTCGGATTGGCGGTTCTGCAGGCGGACAGTTCGTCCAGCATTCCGTTCTTCACCCGTGAGCGCGAATCCTTCCTCGAGTACGACATTTCCCAGGCCGTTTTCGAAGCGACCCAGCTGGAGAAGCCACGCATCGGCATCCTTTCCTCCCTCGAACTGGAAGGGGCGCCCCAAAACCCAATGGCCCCCGGACAGGCGGACCCCGGTTACGCCTTTCTTGACGAACTCCGGCGCACCTATGAAGTGGAAATTCTCAGCGGCGACACGATTCCTTCCGACATCCAGTCGCTGCTCGTGATTCATCCCCAGGCTCTAAGTGAGCAACAGCTGTTCGCGATCGACCAGTTCGTGCTGCAGGGCCGTCCCCTTCTCGTCGCGGTGGATCCCTCTTCCCACCTTCAACGTTCGCAGCAATCGCGGCAGCAGATGATGATGGGACAACCTACGGCCAACGTGGCGAGCGACCTCGGGCGCTTGTTCGACCAGTGGGGAATCGACTACGATGCGAACGAGGTCGTCGGCGACCGCAACCTCGCCGCCGGGGTCACAGTCCAGCAGGGAGCGGCCCCCGTGCGCTACCCGGTGTGGCTTTCCTACAATGAAATCTCCAGCGATTCCCCTCTTCTCGCCATTTTAAATTCGCTGCTCATCGTGGAGGCCGGCTCCCTGCGCCTGCGGGCGAACGCGGCGGAAGAGCTGCAATGGACACCGCTGTTGCGGACAACCGAAGACAGCGGCACGGTTCCTTCGCGCATGCTGGCCTTTCCTTCTCCCGAGCGGGTCGGCCAGGCGCTCGAATCTGACAAACAGGCCCATACGCTTGCGGGAATTCTGCGCGGCCCGCTCACCACGGCCTTTCCTGAAGGCCGACCGGCGGAAGAGGACGAAGCCGGAGAGAATGCTCCCGGAGAGGAACTGGAAGTGGACACCGAAAGCGCGCCGTTTCTGACGGCCTCCGAGGAAGAAGCCACCGTCCTCGTCATCGCGGACACGGACTTCCTCGGCAACCAGTTTTCGGTGCGCATGCTCAACCTTCTCGGCATGCAGGGCATGCAGCCGATCAACGACAATCTCGGTTTCATTTTCAACTGCGTGGATTCACTCGCTGGCAATCCGGACCTGATCGAGCTGCGGGGCAAAGGGAGCGGGACACGGACGTTCACCCTTGTCGAGGCAATGGAGCGGGAGGCGCAGCAGGAATACGAGGAGCAGCTGCAGAGCCTCGAAGAGCGGTTGCAGGAGGTCCGCGGGCGCCTTCGCGAACTTCAACAATCCGCCACCAGTGAGCAGGAACTGATCGCGAGTCCGGAAACACAGGAGGCCATCGAGGAATTCCGGCTTGAGGAAGCGGAAGTGCGTTCCCAACAGCGGGAGATCCGGAAGAAGCTCCGCGAGGACATCGAGGCCCTCAATCTGCGCCTGGCGATGATCAACCTGTTCGCCTTTCCCGTCGTCATTGTCATCGGCGGATTCCTTTTCTTCTACCGTCGAAGCCGCACCCGTACTTCCTGAGCCATCGCCATGAACCTCAAGAAACTTGTTGTTGTCATTGCTGTTCTCGCCGTCCTTGCCGGCCTCACGCTCTTTCTTGAACGCACCCCCGAGGCGGGCCCGCTCGATGAACGTGCCGGGGAGGAAATTATCGCCGACCAGCAACTGCGCGATCTCAGCCGACTGGTGATCCGGGAGGACGGGGAGCCCGCCGTGACCCTCGCGCGTGGAGATCACGGGCACTGGTTCCTTGCGGGGGAATTCCGCAGGCCCGTCGATTTCAGCCGCCTCTCCCGGCTCGCCGACACGCTTGCGGAAGCAGAGATCCGCCGCTTTGTTACGGAGCGTCCGGAACGGCTGCAACGCCTGAACCTCGGACAGAAGGGCCTGGTTTTATACACGCCGGCATCCGACGAGCCGGTCCTCGAGATCCTCCTCGGCGACACCGGCGGCCAGGGGGGAACCTATTTCCAGTTTGCGGGCGACGACCGGGCCTACCTGCTCAGTGAGCGGCTCTGGCTCGACACGGGCGCCAACAACTGGGCGGACAAATCCCCCTTTGATCGCGATATCTCCGCAATCGCCTCCCTTGAACTGGCCTTCGCCCCGGCGGAAGAACCGACCCTAGTGGTGACAAGGGAAGACGCCGAAGCGGACTTTGCACAACAGACTGAAAATGATGACCGGGAGGTTGCCCAGGAACGGGTCACGCGTTTCCTCCGCAGCCTCCTGAACCTGCGGAGCACACGAATCGCGCCCCTTGACGGCGAGGAAGCGGTCGCCGCCCGCGACCACCGTCGGCCGGTTCGTCTCCGCACCTTTGACGGCAACGAGCTCCATCTCTCCATCGGACGCAAACCGGAAGTCCCGGCGCCGGTGGAGGCAACCGCACCGGCGGAAGGAGACGGGGAAGAGGGAGGCGAATCCGATCCCGGGCCGCTGGAGGAAGCCGGGCCGGTGCTGGTCTGGCTCGAGAAACTGCCCCCAAAGCACCCCTTCACGGACCTTGCCGGGAGCCACGCCCTTGTTGTCGGCGATTCCCTCTTTACGAATTTTCCCGCAGAGGACGAGATCCTGAAGCCGAAAGAGCCAACGGAAGAGGGGGAAGTCCAGCCGTAAGGGGAAGGGGCTGAACCCTTCATCCCGAAGAGGGCAACTTCAGCGGCCCCCATCGCCGCTTGGGGAGCTCCACTTGCAAAAAGGGAGATCCCGGAAAACCGTGTTTCCTTATTAGCATGGGTATACCGCTAACAAGATGCGCGATTTCCGGCTGCCTCCTGCTCCTTCTCGCCGCCTGCCAGGCACCCCCTCCACCGGAACCGAGTGAAATCGTGCCCCCGCCGGACCGCTTCAGCGCATCCGGGGACGACGACCTTGCGCGGTCATGGTGGACCGCTTTCGGCCAACCGGTACTCAACCGCGAAGTCGAGGCCGCGCTGCGGAACAACTTCTCCCTCGCGGCAGCATGGGAACGGGTACAGGCGGCGAACGCCGTCTACCGGCGCACCGCGGCGGATCGCTGGCCGGCGTTGGATGCCGTTGCCGAAGCGGTCCGCGGCGACGAGGAAAACGGGGGTAATTCGCGCGAGGAATATCGGGCCGGCCTGCAGGCTGGCTATGAAGTTGACTTGTGGGGTCGTATCCGGTCGCGCGTCGAGGCGGAGGAATTCCGCGCGCGCGCCACGAAGGAGGATTATGAGACCGCCGCCTTATCCCTTGCCGCCGAGGTCAGCCGGACATGGATGCTGCTTACCGAGGCCGTCGCCCAGGAGCGCCTGCTGGAAGAGCAACTGAAAGTGAACGAACGGGCCCTTTCCCTGTTGGAAAGCCGCTTTGCCAATGGCCAATCCCCGGCGGCGGATGTCCTGCGCCAGGAAGGGCTGACGGAGGCGACTCGTGAACGCCTTTCGCGGGCAAAATCGCGAAGGGCGGTTCTGCAAAACCTCCTCGCCGTTTTGAAGGGCCGGTCCCCTTCCGCCGCCAAAGCACCGGAAACGGGACCGCTTCCCGACCTCCCTCCCCTTCCCGCGACGGGACTGCCGGCCGAATTGCTGCAGCGCCGACCGGACTTGAAAGCCGCCTACCTCCGGCTCGAAGCGAGCAACCGCGACCTTGCCGAGGCGGTCCGCGACCGCTTCCCCCGTCTGAACCTCACGGCGGGCCTGGAAACGGTCGCCGAGGATCCGTCAGGGCTTTTCGAGGACTGGACCGACCAGCTGGCCGCTTCCCTGATCGGGCCCATTCTTGACGGTGGACAGCGCGCGGCAGAGGTACGGCGTCGCCGCGCCCTCGAGCGCGAGCAATTGAACCTGTATGCGCAAACGGCCGTCGAAGCCTTCCGCGAGGTAGAGGACGCGCTTGTGCGGGAACAGCGCAGGAAAGAACGACTGACCAGCCTGCGACGTCAGCTCGAACTGGCCCGCCAGACCTACGAACAACTCCGTATCGAATATTTCAACGGGACCGGGGATTATCTCGACGTTCTTACCGCGCTGACCGACCGGCAGGAACTGCGCCGCGCCCTCCTGCAGGCGCGACGGGAATTGCTGGAGAACCGAATCGCCCTTTACCGCTCCCTCGCCGGGTCTGCGAAAACCCCGGTCGGGCATGAACCAGATCCGTCATGAAAACTCACGACAAAACCTCCTTTGGCCCGCAAAGCGGCCTTTCCCTGATTGCCACCATCCTCGTTTGCGCGGTTATCGCCATTGCCACCGCGGTCGTCCTCTTCATCCTCTTCCAGACCGAACCGGAGGCCCAGCGCGAAACGGCGGTGCGTAAGACGGCCATGCTGGTGGACGTGGTCACGGCGGAGAAAGGGGATTACCGGCCGGAGATCATCGGCCTCGGGCGGGTGGAGCCGGCGCGGGAGGTCCAGCTGAGTCCGCGGGTGGACGGCGAAATTGTCGAGGTGGCCAAGGCCTTCCGCCCGGGCAGCCATGTAAGCAAAGGCGAGGTTCTCGTCCGGATCGACCCGGCCGACTATGAGATCGCGCTGGCCCAGCGGCAAAGCGAACTGCTCCAGGCGGAGGCGGATCTGCGCCTCGAGCAGGGCCGACAGGAAGTGGCGCGGCAGGAATTCGACCTCCTTCGCCGCGAGACTCCGGGCATCAACCGGGCCCTCGTTTTGCGGGAACCGCAACGGCAGACCGCCGAGGCCAATGTGAAGGCCGCCCGCGCCGCCGTCGACCGGGCCCGTCTGGACCTCGAGCGTACCCGCGTCCGGGCACCGTTCGACGGGCAGATTCTTCGCCGGGACGTGAACCTCGGCTCGCAGATCGAGGCCAGCATGCCCATCGGCAGACTGGTCGGCACCGAGGCGTATTGGATTTTCACGACAATTCCCCTTCGTCATACGCACTGGATCCTGCCCTCCAACGGAGGGGGCGCGAACGGTTCCGAGGTCCGGGTCCGCAACCGCTCGGCATGGCCGGAAGGAAGCTTCCGCAAGGGACGCGTCGACCGCATCATCGGCGCCGTCGACGAGGAGACCCGGCTGGCCCGTATCCTTGTCACCGTTGCGGATCCCCTTGTTCGGGAAGGTTCCGGCGACCTGCCCGTCCTGACACTCGGAACCATTGTGCAGTGCCGGATCGAGGCCCGTGAAATCCCCGACGCCGTCCGTCTCGCAAGGGCCAATTTGCGCGCCGATGACACCGTCTGGGTGATGAAGGACGGCAAGCTGGAGATCCGTGAGGTCGAGGTGGTGTTCGAGGATGCCCGGCACGCCTATGTTACCGCTGGTCTCGAGGACGGGGAGCGGATTGTCACCACGGATTTGTCGACGGTGCGCGAGGGAGCGGCCTTGCGGCTGGCGGAAACCATGGAAGGGGATTCATGAACGATTCCCCCCCACAGAATCCCACGGAACGCGGCGGTCCGCTGGCATGGATGGCGCAAAACTCCATCGCGGCGAACCTGCTTATGATCATCCTCCTCGGCGGGGGCGTCTTTACCGCCTTCACGATCCAGAAGGAGGTTTTCCCGCAATTCCAGCTCGACGTCGTGACGGTCTCCGTGGCCTATCCCGGCGCCGCTCCCGCCGAGGTGGAACAGGGTATCCTGCAGCCGATCGAGGAAGCCGTGCGCGGGATCGAAGGCATCCGCGAGATAACCTCCACCGCCCGCGAGGGAAGCGGCGGCGTCTCCATCGAACTGGTTTCGGGCAGCAACCGCATGAAGGCCTTTCAGGAAATC
>JAAAOD010000066.1 GCA_009908535.1 Verrucomicrobiota bacterium | reverse complement strand
GAGCATCTTCGCTGGCAGGCCAACTACGAACGTGCCCGCGAAAGGCGCAGAAGGACGGAGCTCGCGGAGGCGCCTTTCCTGACGGTGGGCTCGGTCCTTCAGACAAGGCCGCGGGAGGTCGGGCTGCAGCGCATACGACTGCAGCGGACAGACGACCTGGACCGGCTGCGATTTGTCATGAAAGGTAACTACAAAGGAAGGGAAGCTTCCGTGGAATTCCGGGAGTGGATGCAGGCCCTGCGGCTCGACGGTCCCGTTGAAACCGTGCATAACCTCCATTTCACCCATGTTGAGGAAGACCGGCTCCGCTTCACCATGGAAGGGTCCCTCCATGTGAAGGAGGGGCTGCAATGAGGCGATTCTACTGGTTGCTTGTCTGGATTGCCCTCGGAGGAGGGCAGGTGCTCTTTGTTTATCTTGCCGGTCATTCCCCGGATGCTGCAACCGAGGATCCGCCGCTGCTCGCGCGGGTCGGCGACGGACTGAAGGTCGAACTGCTCGAGCTGGCCCGCATGACCAATGAGGAATGGGAACGCCTGCGCACGCCGGCGCGCGCGCCGCGTCTGCGCGGGGATGGAGAACCTCTACTGCGGCGGGAAGAGGCGCTCCTCGAGCTCGAGCGTATGCAAATGCGCCTGCAGACCGAGGGCGTTGACATCGAATTGGTGCGGCTGCTCCGCTCCTGGTGGCGACCACGCGAAGACAGTTACCGCGCGGAAGGCAGGGAGAGCGCCTTCAACCGTTACCTCGCCGGCCTCATCGCGATGGTGGAGCCCTTTGTGGAGACCCCGACAGCGGCGGTTCCACGAAGGATTTATCTAAGCCCCGACCCTGTTTCCCCGTTTCCCGTCATTGGATTCGAACTGGAAGGGCCTCCGGAAGCGATGGGGCGCTGCCTTCTCGAACGGGCCAATCTCGGGGACAGCTGGACGATGCGCGAGCTGGAGTTATTCGAGGCCACCGAGGATGCACCCTGGTGGCTGCGCGGTCTCTATGCCTTCGAGGAGGCGGGATGAACGGGGCGGGACTGTTGCGGCGTCTGACCGGCATCTGGCCGTTGCTGCCTCCGCTCCTTCTGCTGGGGCGCGCCGTTCTGCCGCCGCCGGATTCTGGAACGGGGGCTCCGGAGGCCACCGGTCCGGGAATTCTCTGCTTGCCCGCCCAACTGGCCACGGGGCCTGATCCCCTCGCCGGATGGATGGGATGGTCGACGGAGGCGGGGAAGAAAGTAGCGGACAGGCAACTACAAATTGAGGAGGAGATCGTCCCGGAGAATTCCCCTGCCCGCGACCTCGAGCTCCGGGGGCGTCTCCATGAAGATGGCGGCACGGTGTACTGCATCTACGATGCCACCGCGTCCCGCTGGCACCGCCTCGAGCCCGGTCATGCCGATGCCGAGGGCGGGCTCGCCCTTTTCCCCGGCCGGCGCGACCGCCTGCTTTTGCACGACCATCACAGCGACCGGATCTACGAGGTGGGAGAGGATCCGCTCCGGCTGCTGCCGCTTGTGGAAGGAGGTTCCCGCAATCGATGAAGGGCGATGCCTGCCTCGCTTTGGCTTTCCTCGGTCTTGTTTCTTCCCCCGGGGGCGTCGATCTGCCCGACGTCGAGGCGGAGAGCCGCTGGTTGCAGCGGCAGGGCGGGGTCCGCTCCCTCTACGAAAGGCCGGATCCGGGAGAGGAGACGGGGGCGGTTGCCGTCGATTCTCCTGAAAGCGGCGGAGAAGCGGCCGGGGAACCGGAACGCAAGCGGCGCGAACGGACCCGTGACGATCTGCTCGATGAAGTGGACTTTGGCTGGGCCCGCCCGGAGGTCTTCGAACGTGTGGCCGAGGAAGCCAACGGAGAGGCGGAGGACGAGGTCCGCCGCTTCCTGGAAGGGGTCTTCATTCCGAGGGTGGAATTCCGCGATGTCCCCCTCAGTGAGGTGGTGGAGACCCTCGCGGAAATGCTGGCGCGTCACGGGGGAGAAGAGCGCAGCCTGAATATTGTCCTTATCGATCCCGAGGGCGCCGATCCCCATGTATCCATTATTTTGCGACGGCTCAGCCTCCTGCGGGTTCTCGACTTTGTCACCTCGTCGGTGGCTTATTCCTACGAGCTGCAGAGCGACGCCGTCGTTCTCCGCCGGCAACAGGGACCGGGGGCCGGACTGGAAACGGACTTTTATCCCGTCAGTCGTTCCACCCTCATCCGTCTTACCGGTATCCACGAGTCCGCGACATCGGATTCCCCGGCCCGCGAAGTGATACCCGATCCCTTCGCCGAGGCGACATCCGCGACTTCCGGCGACGGGCGCGGACCGGTGGAGGCGGCGATGAAGAGCTTTCTGCAACGGGCGGGGATTCCCTTCGACGGGGTTTCGGGCGCCGACCTTGCCCTCGCCGACGGGCAGTTGATCGTCACGCAGACGGCGCGCAATCATGAGAAACTGCGGCGGCTCCTGCGCCGCTACCGTACCGTCAAGCAGGTGGAAATCGAGGCGCGGTTCCTTGAAGTGCAGGAGCGCAACCTCGAGGAGCTGGGATTTGAATGGACGCTGGTGGGTCGCGGGAAGGATCGTATCAGCAACGCCCCGACACGCAACCTCGCCAACGCCTTCACTGTCGGCGGGGATGAAAGCCGGATCGTCATCGACCGACCCGGGCTCGAGCTGCCGGCGATCGCGGAGGGAGCCCCGGTGCTGCCCACGACGGTCGACCTTGCCGAAAACGCCGGCGACCTGATCTCGGTGACCGGGGTTGTCGACGGAGTGGACGTCCGCAGCCTCGTGCGCGCCCTTGAGCGCCAATCGGGCAACGACCTGCTCAGCGCTCCCAAACTGACCGTCCTCAGCGGGAAAACGGCGGAAATTGTCGTCGCGGAGGAATTCCGTTATCCGGAAGCCTACGGGGATACGGACGCCGAGGTCGGGCGCGGGGACAGTTCAAGCGGGTCGGCCGGGGTGGCCATCACGGCGGGAACGCCACGCTCCTTCACGACGCGGAACGTCGGGGTGGAGATGCAGGTGACGCCGACGGTGGAGGAGGACAACGCCATCAGCCTTGCTTTGAAGCCAAAGGTCACGGAATTCGAGGGCTTTGTGGAGTACGGGGGCACCTCCGTGGCCATCGCCTCCGACACCACCGTCACCGTGCCGAGCGGTTTCTACCAGCCCCTTTTCAGCATCCGCAAAGTGGAGACCGAGGTGACGATCTGGGACGGCGCCACCGTCATCATGGGCGGGCTGACGCGGGAGCATTCCGTCCGCGTGGCCGACCGGATCCCCATCCTTGGCGACCTGCCGCTGCTGGGCCGGCTCTTCCGCAATGAAGGCGAGAGCACGCAGAAGCGAAACCTGCTCATTTTTGTCACCGCCAATCTGGTCAGCCCCGGTGGTTCTCCGGCCTACCAGTTTCTTGGCGGGGTGGAACCCAATTCCCTCTACCAGAAGCCGTTCCTCGATACACCTGGAGGCCCGCGGCGGCGCCGGGAAGCGAAGTAGCGGGAAAAAACGTTGTCCCTCCGGTTGCCTCCTGTTTGCGTGCTCAGGGTTGAGCATCTACCCGACAGGTAAACAGCTGCGGCGGCTTTTCCTTTGGCCGCTTGCCTTTGTTTTCACCCCCTTCCTGGTCTGCGGAAGCCTCTCCGACCGGCTTGGGGAGGAATGGCGCGCCCTTGCCGGCATCGGCAAGGAAACGGAAAGCCCGGCCCTGGAGCAGAAAACGGCCTTTCTCATGGAACGTGCCCCGCCTGAACAATGGAGGGATCCCGTCTTGTGGGAGTGGGCGGCGGAGGTCCTCGATGCATGGGAGAATTCCACGGCCATCGGGAAGGCAAGGGCGGCCTATCTCGGTTTGCTGTCCTCCATCGCGGAGGCAAGCGGTCCGGAGGAGGAACCCTATTCCTTCGAGGCCTCCTACCGCGAGCGACTGCAGCGGGCCCTCCGCATTGCCGGGGAGGATTCCACGCGCAGTCGTCTTTACCGCTACCTTGCCGAGTCGTGGAGTCGTCAGCTGCCCCGTGAGGCAGAAGTGAGGACCACAGTGGAGGCCCTTTACCAGCAGGCCCTTGGCAAGGTGCAGGCGGCGGAGGCAACAGCGCGCATCAAGCTGGCCCTTGCCCGCTTATACAATGAGTGGGGGGAACCTCCCGAGAACGGAAAACGTCCCCGCTATCCCTACCGCAATCAGGCCCTTGCCTTTGTGCGGGAGGTGGAAGCGGCCACGGAGGTGCCGCCGCGGCTTCGGGAGGAGGCGAGGGAATTGGCGGATGTCCTCCTTGCAAGCGAACTGGAGGTGGAGATCACCAAGCGGTTTGCCCCTTTCACGGAGATTCGTATTTCCGTCTGGAGCCGGAATCTTTCGAAGGCCGATTTGCGGATGGAATTGCTGGAGCCTTCCCCTACGGAGGTGTCCCGGCGTTCTGACCTTCTCCGCCTGCCGGCGGCGGAGGCGGAGGGGGAGGAGGCCGGGGAATCCGCGACTCTCCTTGAGCGCGAGGTGGCGATCGGGGGGGGCGGTGCCCTGAATTGGACCCGGACGCAAGTGGCTCTCGGGGACAGCTTCGGGGCTGGCTGGTACCGGTTCACCCTCCGGGCCGGCGACCATGAGCTCCGTAAACTCGTTCTTGTCAGTCCCGTCGAACTGATCCTTGCCCGGAACGGGAATGCCACCGAGGGAATGCTGTTGAATGCCATCAGTGGGCGGCCCCCCGCCGGGGGACGGGTGATCCTCCACAAGGCCGATGGTGAGAGAGAGGTCATCGAGCAGGTCGGCAGCGAGGGGGTATTCCGCCTCGCCAGCGAGGTGGCGGAAGATTGGGTGGAGATTCTCGCCTTCACCAGCGATGGTCCGGCATGGGTGAAAGCTGAACCGGACAAGGAAGAAGTCCGGCCGACAAATCTCCTCCTCGCTGCGCGCAGCGAGGTCAAAGGCGGCGATGTCCTCCGCTGGTTGCGCAGCGGTTCCTCGACCGCTCCCGGAAATGTCCTTTTCCCGGATGGACGGAAAGAACCTGTCCGGAGCGAGGATCTGGCAGCCGGATTCCGGGAGGAAAGCGTGGAAATCCCGGAAACGACTTCCCTGCACGGCCCCCTGTACTGGACCGATGAAAGCGGCAACGCCGTCTTCCTTGCCCATCTGCGGGAGAAGCAGCGCCGTCCTTTCTCCCTGCGTTTTAACGGGGAGCGGCTCCGGGAAGACAGTCGCCTTTTCCATGCCGGTCGCCCTGTCGGAGCCCGGTTGATCCGCAACGAGGCCGCCGCACTTCCGGACGGGATCGCCTACCTGCGCTTTGAAGTGGTGCCGGCGGAGCGGCCTTTCTTCAAGCCCGCCCACCGGCAGGCCCCTGTGGAGCCCGCGCCGGTGGTGGAGAGAATTCTCTCCTTTGAAAATGCGCTGCAGAACGGCCTTTCCCTGCAGCTGGGAGGGGCTGACAAGGCAGGATCCACGAAGGTCTATCGCGTCCGCGTCTTTTCCTTGCGTGGGCAGATCCTCCTTGCCGACGGATTGATCGGGATGACCGGGGTCCGCCAGTTCCTGAGCATCCGTCAGGAAGAGAAAATTCTCCGCCACGACCAACCGGCGCGATTGCAGATGGAGTGGCGGCGGTTGGGGGCAAGGATCGACGGAGCGCCGCTGGGACAGGTGGAGGTCGTCCGGGAGAACTTTGCCACGCGCTATATCCACCGGCGTCGCGGGACCATCATCACCGAAGGCGAATACGATGATTTGCCTGACCGGTCGCTGTTAGGCAGCGCGAAGACGGATTATCGCTTTCACAAGAGGGAATACGTGCGGAAGGTGGTGGAACGTTTCGATCCGCCCCGCAACACGTCCGCGGACGCCGTGGAGCTGGCCCTACCGCAGCCCGGTTACTACACGGTCCGCTACACCAACCGGGGAGCGGAAACAAGGGCCGTCTACCCGGACGGCGAGGTGGCGTTCTGGGTCTTGCCCGAGGACCCGATGCTTCCCGGCGCCCTGCAACCGCTGCAAAGCGAACGTCCGCTCCTCCTTGTGGAGCCCGGTCCCGATCAGAAACTGGAAATTCTTGCTCTCGGCAGATCCGAACCCGGGGGCCTTTTTCTCCACCTGCGCAATCCGGAGGGGACGTCGGCGGTCCATAGCTTTACTGTCGACGGACCCGCCGTTTATCGGGAATGGGAGCCGCCGGAGGGAGTTTCCGGGAATCTTTTCGCCGGTCGCCTGCTCTATGAGGCGGTCTGGGCCGGGGGAGGCCGCTCCTTGTATTTGCACGGCAGCTACGGCACCAGCACCGTCGAACCACTGCACCTTCAAGAGGGGCAGCAATTCGGTCTTGCCCCGAGCAGCCCCTATCGGTTCCAGGTAAACGCAGGCGGGGACAGCTTGTCCGCAGCGTTGGCATGGAAGCTTTATCCCGCCGGAATGAGCTGGCGGCCGAGGCGGGTGGTCGGCCTGCAGCAGGCACACAACCGGCAGCTGCAGATGGATACTTTCGATGGGGTGGCCTTCAGTGGTGAATGGCTGCCCATGGCCGATCCTGCCGGCGAGCGATCCCCCCTCGCGTTGCCGCCGGGCACGGGTGGCCAAAGCCCGCCGGACTGGCCGGTCCTGCAGTTGCTGTATCCGGAACTGGTTCGGGATGGGGAAGGCGACGGGCCCGCGGAGCTGGATTCCGGGTTTTCCGCCGTTGTCTGTGCGGGCGAGGATCCCTGTCGCCTCAGCGGGACCTTGCCCTCCCATTCGGGGCGGTGGGATCTCCTCCTCCTGCGTGGGGATTTCCTTGCCGAGAATTCCCTGCAGTCCTGGCCGCTGAGCACGATCACCGCCCTTTCCGCCGAGCTGCGGGGCCCGGAGTTTCTCCGGCAGGGGGATGAGGCCAAGGTGCGGCTTGTCGTCGAGAATGCCTC
>JAAAOD010000079.1 GCA_009908535.1 Verrucomicrobiota bacterium | reverse complement strand
CAGGAACTCGACAAAAGTGACATCGGAACCGAGGCGCGACCAGACCGAACCCAGCTCCAGCCCGATCGCCCCCGCCCCTACCACAAGAAGGGATGCGGGGACTTCCGCAAAAGCAAGGGCCTCGGTGCTGGTGACAATCTGCTCGCCGTCCGGCTTGAGAAAAGGCAGCTCGACGGGGACCGAACCGGTGGCGATAACGACGTTGTTTGCCCGGAGCTTCTCCGCTTTTCCGTCGCTTTTCGTCACCTCGATTTCCGTTGGGGAGGTGAACCTTCCGGTGCCGTGGATAATGTCCACCTTGCGCTTCTCAAGCAGGGTCCGCACCCCCGTGACCAGTTTGTCCACCACGGCGTCCTTCCGTTTCATCATGGCCGCGACATCGGGGCGCACATTTTCCGCGACGATCCCATGGTTGGCCCCGTTGTTGTGCACCTGGTGATAAAGCTCCGAGGAGTGGAGCAGGGCCTTGCTCGGGATACAGCCAATGTTCAGGCAGGTTCCCCCCGGCGTGTCGTCCTTTTCCACGACAGCGGCACGAAGGCCAAGCTGCGCGCAGCGGATGGCGCAGACGTAACCGCCCGGACCGGAACCAATGACAACGACATCGTAGGGATCTGTACTCATGGCAAATCAGATTTCGAAGAGAAGACGGGACGGATCCTCGATGGCCTCTTTCACCTTCACGAGGAAGGTAACCGCTTCCTTGCCGTCGACGAGGCGGTGATCGTAACTGAGGGCGAGGTACATCATGGGGCGGATGACGATCTCCCCGTCGACGACGACGGGACGCTGCTGGATGGTATGCATGCCGAGGATGCCGGATTGCGGAGTGTTGAGGATGGGCGTCGAGAGCATGGAGCCGAAGATCCCGCCGTTGGTGATGGTGAAAATTCCCCCTTCCAGGTCCTGCATGGTGATTTTTCCCTCGCGGGCGCGGCTGGCGTACTCCGCGATGTCCTGTTCGATCCGGGCGAAGGATTTCCCCTCGCAGCCGCGGACCACCGGAACCATGAGCCCCTTTGGCGCACTGACGGCGATGCCGATGTCCATCGCCGCGGGTGAAACAATCTCCTCCCCCTCGATACGTTCCCCGAGACCGGGAACATGCCCAAGGGCGTGCACGACCGCCTTGGTGAAAAAGCTCATGAAACCGAGCTTGATCCCGTGCCGCTCCACGAAGGCTTCCTGGTGTTGCTTGCGGAAGCCGATGACCGCGGACATGTCCACCTCGTTGAAAGTGGTGAGCATGGCGGTCGTCTGCTGGGCCTCGACCAGGCGCTGGGAGATCGTGCGGCGGATCGGCGACATCTTCCGCCGGCCACCGCGGGCGGCCTCCCGTGGCGGTGCGGCGTCTTGCTCCGATGGGGGGGGAGCCGCCCGTGGCTTCTCCTCTTCGTCCCGCGCGGGCGGAGACTCCTTCCCGGCGGCCTCGTGTTCCCTGACCGCTTTCTCCATGTCCGCCTTGGTGACGCGGCCGCCCTTGCCTGTGCCGGTCACCTTTGAAGGGTCGAGGCCGGATTCGGCCGCGATGCGCCGGACCGCCGGCGGGTAGGGGCCCGCGTCCTGCGGGGAGGCTGCTTCGCCCGCGGCCTTCTCCTCCGCGGGGGCTTTTCCCTCCGCCTCTTTCCCCTCCTCTGTGGAGGGTTTGCTTGCCGGTTTTTCGCCGGACTCATCGATCTCCGCGACGACGGCCCCGATTTCGACCTCGTCGCCTTCCTCGACCTTGAGGTGGATAGTGCCGCTCGCTTCAGCGGTTCCCTCGGAGGTGATCTTGTCTGTCTCCAGATCGAAGAGCGTTTGTCCTTGTTCGACGTGGTCGCCGTCGCCGACATGCCAGGTAGCGAGGATTCCGCTACTTATCGATTCGCCGAGGGCGGGGATTTTTACTTCGGTGGCCATGGAAGAGGGGGGCGTGGTCAGGTTAAAGTGAAGGCCTCCTCGACGAGTTGTGCCTGCTCCTGCTTGTGGATGGCGAGGGAGCCGACGGCGGGACTGGCGGCGGCATCCCTTCCGGCGTAAATCACCTCGTGCTTCGTCGTTTCCCCGAGATGGGGGCGAAGAAAAGACCATGCGCCCATGTTGGCCGGTTCCTCCTGGCACCAGACGAGGTGCTTGAACTTTCCCATCCTGCCGAGAATCCTCTGCAGCAACTCCCGGTTGAAGGGATAGAATTGCTCCACGCGGACAAGAGCGGTGTTCCGGATGCCCTGCTCCCGGCGGTAGGCGAGAAGGTCGTAATAGACCTTTCCCGAACAAAGGACCACGCGCTCAGGGTTTTTGATCGCCGGATCCTCCTCCGGAAGGATGGAGCGGAAGCAATGCCCCGTGAATTCGGAAAGGGAACTGACGGCCTCCCTGTGGCGCAGCAGGCTCTTCGGGGCCATGATCACGAGCGGCTTGCGGAAGGACCGGTGCATCTGGCGGCGGAGAATGTGGAAATACTGGGCGGGGGTGGTCAGGTTGGCGACCTGGATGTTGTCTTCGGCGCAGAGCTGGAGGAAGCGCTCGAGCCGGGCGGAGGAGTGTTCCGGGCCCTGACCCTCGTAGCCGTGCGGAAGCAGCATGACGAGGCCGGAAACCCGCTGCCACTTGGACTCCGAGCTCGTGATGAACTGGTCGATGATGACCTGGGCACCGTTGACAAAGTCGCCAAACTGGGCCTCCCACATGCAGAGCATGCCGGGGAAATCAAGGGAATACCCATAGTCAAAACCCAATACAGCCGCTTCGCTGAGAAGCGAGTTGTGCACGCAGAGCATGCCTTTCCTTCCCTTCATTTGCATGAGGGGAATGTACTTCTCCCGCGTTTCCGTATCGAAGAAAATGGCGTGCCGCTGGGAAAAAGTGCCGCGGACACTGTCCTGTCCGGAAAGGCGCACATGGTAGCCCTCCAGCATAAGGGACCCCCAGGCAAGGGACTCCGCAAAGGCCCAGTCGATCCCGTTGTCCTCCTTGAAGAGCTTCATTTTGCTCTGCAGCTGGCGACGGATTTTCGGGTTGAGGTTGAAATCCTCCGGAAAGAAGGTGAGGGCCTCGGCGACGGTTTGCAGTTGGTCTTTGCTTACGCCTGTCTCGATATCGGCAAAGGCGTATTCCGGCTGGTATTCGCGCACCGCCTCCTCGCGGGCGGGATGGGTCCCGTTTTCCTCCTTCTCCTTCTGCTTTTCGTAAAAATGCTGGAGGTCGCCCTGGCGGTGGTCCCGGATGCCGCGGATCTCCTTCTCGTCGAGAACGCCCGATTGCTGGAGGGTCTCGCTGTAGATTTCCGCGGAGGTGCGGTGGTCCTTGATCGCCTTGTAGAGGGTGGGCTGGGTGAAGGCGGGCTCGTCGGCCTCGTTATGGCCGTGGCGCCGGTAGCAGTACATGTCGATAATGACGTCCTTGCCGAACTGCTGCCGGTAATCGAGGGCGAGGTCCATGGCCCAGACGACCGCCTCGGCATCGTCGCCGTTGACATGGAAGATGGGCGCCTCGATCATCTTGGCGACGTCCGTGCAGTAGAGGGAGGAACGGGCCTCGGAGGGATCCGTGGTGAATCCGATCTGGTTGTTAATGACAAAATGAATGGTACCGCCGGTCTGGTAACCGGGAAGCTGGGAGAAATTCAGCACCTCGGCGACGATGCCCTGCCCGGAGAAGGCGGCGTCGCCGTGAATGAGGACGGGGAGGACCTTCCTGCGCTCTCCGGTGTCCTCGAGAATACGCTGGCGCGCCCGGGCCCGCCCTTCCACGACCGGATTGACCGCTTCAAGGTGGCTCGGATTCGCGGCCAGAAAGAGGCGAAGCTTTTCCTGCCGGGTGTTTTCGACCTCCGACTCGAAGCCGAGGTGGTACTTCACGTCCCCGTCTCCGTGGCGGGTGTCGGGAAGGTAGTTTTCGGAGAACTCGTGGAAGATGTATTCGTAGCTTTTGCGGAAAATATTCGCGAGGACGTTCAGGCGACCCCGGTGGGCCATTCCCATGACGACTTCCCTCACCCCGTTGTCCGGCCCGCGTTCAAGAAGGGCGTCAATGGCGGGGATCATGGTTTCCCCGCCTTCGAGCCCGAACCGTTTCTGGCCGACATAATTCCTGTGCAGGAAGCGCTCGAATTCCTCCGCCTTGATGAGGCGGTCGAGGATCCGTCGTTTACGGTCGCGGTCGTAGTCTGGACGGTTGTTGACCGGCTCGATGCGGGACTGGATCCAGCGTCTTTCCGGAGTTTCCTGAATGTGCAGGTATTCGACGCCGATGGAGCGGCAGTAGGTCGCCTCGAGCTGCTCGAGCAGGTCGCGGACGGGCATGCGCTGGCCGTCAAGGAAATTGCCGGTCCAGAAAACCTCGTCGAGGTCTCCCTCCGTAAAACCGAGGCGCTCAAGGCTCAGGCGCGGATTACGGGGCCTTTTTTTCAGCAGGGGGTTGACGGCCGCCTGGGTGTGCCCGATGGAGCGATAGGCGTAGATGGCACCGGTGAAGCGCGCCTGCTTGATGGCGTTGGACTCGTCGCTTGCCGAGGCGGTGCCTTCCGCCTGTCCGTTGCGCCCGAGGGAAAATCCTTCGAAAAAGGCCCGCCAGTCCGCTTCAAGGCTTTCCGGGGCGTCCTGCCATTGGGCGAATTTCTGATCGATCAGGTCGGCGTTCCAGCGGTTTGCGACGGTCAGGTGCTTCATGAATTCCGGGGCTCAGGAAAAATAGTGAATGTAGGGGAAACCTGTCCCTTGACAACCGGAAATCAGGTCCCGCCGGCGACCTTGAAATCAATCTGCCGCTTGAAGCGGTCGACGCGGGCCACCTGCACCGGGATGGTGTCCCCGACCGCGTAGCGGCGCTTGCGCTTGCGTCCGACAATGGCGTTTTGCGAAGGCTGCAGTTTGTAGAGGTCGTCGCGCAGGGTCGAAATGTGGACCAGTCCGTAGGCCATGGACTCGCTGAGCTCGACAAACATGCCGTGATTGCGCACGTCCATGATGACGGCATCGAAGGTCCGGGGCTTGCGGCGGGTCAGTTCGCGCTCGAAGAACTCGAGGAGCTTGACCTTGACGGATTCGCGCTCGGCCTCGGTGCTGTTCTGCTCCGTGATGGAAAGGTGCTGGGCCATGGAAGCCAGCTCGCTGGCGGTGTACCGTTTGCGGGGCGGATGCGGATCGCCACTGACGAGATGGCGGGAAAAGACCCGATGCACGACGAGGTCGCTGTAGCGCCGGATAGGGGAGGTGAAATGGGTGTAGTGCTCCTTGGCAAGGCCGTAGTGGCCGTCGGGAGAGGCGCGGTAGCAGGCCTGCTTGAGGCTGCGCAGGAAGCTGACGCGCAGGGCATGCGCCTGTGGATGCTCCCGGACCTTGCGGAGGGCCCTGTTCACGTTCGCGCGAGTGTTGAGGTCCCCGGCCTGAATGCCGAAACTTTCAAGGTGGTCCGCGAATTCATCCAGCTTTTCCGGGTCTGGTTTGTCATGGACGCGGTGAATCGCGGGGAGGTTGCGACGATTCAGGCTCCGGGCCACCGCCTCGTTGGCTGCGAGCATGAACTCCTCGATCATCTGGTGGCTTTCGTCCTGCTCGACCCGCACGATGCGGTCGGCATAGCCTTCCTCGTCGACATAGATTTTCGTCTCCGGCATGTCGAGCTCGAGGCTTCCTTTGCGCAGGCGTGCCGTGCGGAGGCGGGAAGCGGTTTCCCAGAGGGAGCGGAGGGAATCGCGCAGTCCCTTCAGTTCCTGCCCCGAGAGCGTCTTCAGGGAGCGACCGGTGCTGCCCGTCTGGTGGGCGGGCGGATCCGGCCAGGCAGCGATTTTCGTGACATCCTTTTCGAAAAGAAAGGCGTAAGCCTGTTCGTAGGTCAGGCGCTTGTTACTGTTGATGACAGTGTCGGCGAATTCCGTCTTCCGCAGCTTCCCCGATTTATCGAAGGACAGGAACACGCTCTTGGTGAGGCGGTCCTCGCCTTCCACGAGGCTGCAGAGCCCGTTCGAAAGGGTCCCCGGCAGCATGGGAATGACCGTCCCGACAAGGTAGGTGGAGTTGCCGCGCCGACGGGCCTCACGGTCAAGGGCGGTTCCGGAGCGAACGTAGTGGCCGACATCGGCGATATGGACTCCGATGCGCTTGCCCCCGCCGGGCAGCGATTCGAGGGAAAGGGCGTCATCGAAGTCCTTCGCGTCCTGCGGATCGATCGTCACCGTGAAGAGCTTGCGGAGGTCGCGCCGCCCCTTGCGGTCCTTGGCCTGCACCTTTTCGGAGAACTTCTCCACTTCGCGCAGGACAGAGGAAGGGAAATCCATCCGCAGGC
Source organism: Verrucomicrobiota bacterium (assembly GCA_009908535.1). Taxonomy (GTDB): domain Bacteria; phylum Verrucomicrobiota; class Verrucomicrobiia; order Opitutales; family Oceanipulchritudinaceae; genus Oceanipulchritudo. The sequence goes on along the minus strand of JAAAOD010000079.1, from coordinate 638 downwards.
CGTGTTGGCGAAGGATGGCGGAAAACTCGGCTTTCGGTGTATGGGTTTTCCCGAGGACTTCCTTGATTTTTCCCTCGGGGTTGAGGTGGCGCTGCTCCCAGGGGGCGAGCTGGACCACGACCTTGTCACCGACGCGGGGCTTGGGACGGAGCGAGCTCGTCTTCGGATCCGGAACGAGGATGTCCTGGATGATGCGGGGATCATCCGGGATCACGTAGAAAAACATTTTACTGCGCTTGAGGGTCCCCGTCATGGTCTTGTTGGCCCGCTCCAGGATGCGGATGACACGGACGGTTTCGCCCTCTTCGCGGCCGCCGGCCCGTCCGCGCTCCCGTTGTTTCCGGAATCGGCGCCGGTCGTGATGGATGCGGGCCACCACCCGGTCACCGTGCATCGCCACCCCGGTATCCTCGGCCCGCACGGGGTAGGGGGAGCGTTCGTCCGCTCCTTCCACCGGGTCGGGAAAGAGTGTCGCCGAACCGCTCTGGCGGAACCGGATGAACCCGGTGATCAGGTCCGCATCGCGCGGAAGACAGAGCCGGTTTTTCTTCAGCCGGACGAGGGTGCCCTGCCGCAGGTGTTGATTCACCTCGCGCTTGAAGGCGGGGAAATCCTTTTCCGGAACCCCCATCTTCACG
>JAAAOD010000129.1 GCA_009908535.1 Verrucomicrobiota bacterium | reverse complement strand
GGGGCGCCTTTCGCTGCTCATTGATCCCGAAGTAAAGATCCCCGAGGACTCGGTCGCCCGCATCACCATGGCGAGCCTCCTCGGGCAGAGCTACATTTCCGTCGCCTACGGCAAGGCGGGCAGCATGCTCGCACCGGGATCGGAAATCCCCGCCGAAACCGGACCGACGTTTACCGAGGTCCTCGCCGAGGTACAGCAACTCGGGGAAAGCCTCAATGAAGCCATCGGCGGCTTTTCAATGGAAGGGTCCGGTGAGATGGGCGAGCTGGTGCAAAACCTGAACGCCCTTGTAACCGACAATCGCGAACGCTTCGACACCGTCATGACCAACCTCGAGGAACTCACCGGAAAGCTGAATCGCGCGGAAGGAACCCTTGGCAAGCTCATCAATGACGACGGGCTCTACGACGAGCTGACCGGCGTCGTCGGCGATTTCCGGACCGCCGCCACCGATTTCCAGGATTCGATGAGCGGGGCGAACGACCTCCTCGCACGCGTCGAGCAAGGGGAAGGAACCCTCGGGCGCCTGCTGGTGGACGACGGGATCGCCGCCGATCTGGAAGCCACCGCCAACAACTTGCGCAAGTTTTCCGAGGACCTGAAAGCCGGAAAGGGCACCCTCGGCAAACTGGTGCAGGACGACACCCTCTACACCGAATTGCGCAGCATGATGAATAAGGCCGACCAGGCCCTCGACAGTGTCGGGGATTCCGGTCCCATCACGGCGGTGGGCGCCGTCGGCGGCGCGCTCTTCTAAAAAAGTCCCGGAAAACTTCGATTTTTTTGAACGATCCCCATGGAGCCCCGTCTCAACCCTCGGAACACGTCATCAGTCGTCGTTTTCAGTCTAGTTTGTAGTTTGGTTAAGCACTTGCGGCCGTCGTCTCCTGAGGGGGGCGGCGGCTCGCTGTTTTCGGGGAGGTGGATTTCCCGATGCTGAGGGTTTTCTGTGCGAACTGGTCGCCGGGCGACGGCAGCGAACCCGCCTTGAACCGGGAAGAACGGCACCACTTTTGCAAGGTCCGGCGCGCGCGGGCCGGTGAGAAGGTGGACGTCCTCAACGGACGCGGCGCCGTCGCATGCTGCGAACACGACGGGCAGGGAAACCTTGAGGTCCGGGCAGTGCGGGAATTTCCACCGCCGCCGGTGACGCGTCTCTGTGTTGCTTTACCGAAGGGAAAGGTCTTCCCCGCCATTCTGCAGAAGGCCGTGGAACTGGGGGCGACCGAAATCGTCCCTCTGCGATCCGAACATGCCCTGGTACCGTCCGGACGTCTGGGAACAAAAAGCGAGCGCTGGCAGAGCATTCTCATCGAGGCGCTCAAGCAGTCCGGAAATCCTTATCTGCCCGCGCTGACGGAGGCCTGTCCGCCGGCGGCGGCCCTCGAGCGGGAGCCTTTGCAATCCGTGCGCATCTGCGCCGCGCTGGCCCTCGAGCGGGAGCCTTTCTGGAAGGTGCTCGGTCAACTGCCTTCGACCGTCCCCCTGAGCTTTTACGTCGGGCCGGAAGGGGATTTTTCCGAGAGCGAATACGGGCTTCTCCGCGATGCCGGCTGCCGCTTCGTCGATCTCGGACCCCTTGTCCTGCGCGTGGAGACGGCGGCTTCCCTGCTCCTCGGGGCCACCCGCCTCCGCCGCCTCGCAGGCTGATGGAGGGAAGCGCTACCGCGCTTCCGCGCCTTTCCTTGACGGAGGGAAGCGCTACCGCGCTTCCGCGTCTTTCCTAGATGGAGGGAAGCGCTACCGCGCTTCCGCGACTCCCTCCGCGCCTTTAGCATTGTCTCCCCCTGGGCCCGTACGCAGGCTGGTCCGCGATATGGCCAATGCAGTGATTTTCAACAACCTCGTCCTCCGGGACGGCCATCAAAGCCTTGCCGCGACGCGGATGCGAACCGAGCAGATGCTGCCGGTCCTCGACCTTCTCGACAGCATGGGTTTCGGCGCCCTCGAGACCTGGGGAGGCGCGACCATCGACGCGGGGCTGCGCTTCCTCGATGAATTTCCCTTTGACCGACTCGATGCGCTGAAGGCCGGGACGCCCAACACGCCCCACATGATGCTGCTGCGCGGCCAGAACATCGTCCAGTACGCCAATTTTCCCGATGACGTGGTAACGGCCTTCGTGCACTGCGCGGCCAAACATGGCATGGACCGATTCCGCATTTTCGACGCCCTCAACGATGTCCGCAACATCCGCACCGCCGTGGAGGCCACGAAGGCGGCCGGAAAGCACGCCCAGGGCGTGATCTGTTACACGTCCAGTCCTTTTCACACGGTGGAGAAGTTCATTGAACTCGGGGAGTCCTTGCAGGAAATGGGCTGCGACTCCATCTGTCTAAAGGACATGGCCGGGCTCATCCCGCCAGTGATCGCCTACAAAATCGTCAAGGGACTGAAGGAGCGGCTGAGCCTTCCCGTGAACGTCCATACCCACGATACCACTGGTCTCGGCGGCAGCACCTATTATGCCGCTATCGAAGCCGGGGCCGACATGATCGATACCTCCGTGGCGCCTTTCGCCAACGGGACCGCACAACCGGATACCCTCCGCATGCTGAGCCTGCTCGAAGATCATCCGCGGCAGCCGGCGTTCGACCTCGGCAAGTTGAAGCAGCTGCGGGAATACTTCACGAAGGTCTACCACGAGCTTTCGGAATACACCGCGCACAAGAATGAGGTCGTCGATACGGAGGCCCTTCGCTACCAGGTCCCCGGTGGCATGCTGAGCAACTTCCGCAACCAGCTCAAGGAGCAGAAGATGGAAGACAAGTTCGAGGACGTCTTTGCGGAGATCCCCGTCGTGCGCGAGGCCCTCGGCTGGATTCCGCTCGTCACCCCGACCTCCCAGATCGTCGGGGTCCAGGCGATGCTGAACGTGAAGTTCGGTCGCTGGAAGAATTTCTCACCGCAGGCCATGGACATCGCCCTCGGTTATTACGGACAGACCCCTTCGGCGGTGGATCCCGATGTGCAGAAGGCCGCCGCGAAAAAGAGTGGCAAAGAAGCGATCACCTGCCGTCCCGCCGACCTCGCCGAGCCACGGATGGAGAAACTGCGCAGAGAACTGGAAAAGCAGGGCCTGCCCTCCGACGACGAGCACTGCGTCATTCACGCGATGTTTCCACAGGAACTGAAAAAGCACTACGATCAGAAGAAGGAGGCCCCGGCCGAACCCGAGTCTGTCACCGTCGCCAAGGCCGCCGAAGAGGAGGAGAGGCCGAAAACTCCGGCGCCCGCCTCCCCGTCCCCGGTGTCCGCCAGCGAAGATATTCCCGAAGGCGCCCGCAAGGTCGACCTCAACATCAACGGACGGCAGTACACCACCTATGTGCAGGAAGTGGAAGAGTGACCGGGGTCTATGGCCAGCCGAGTCGGGAACCTCTTGCCGATGGCGTCGTTGTTACCCGAAGTCATGATGTAGCCGAAGTCGTGAGACTTTGACCTTTCTCGTTAGCCAAAGTCTCACGACTTCGGCTACCCCGGTGATGCCGCCGTTACTCGGGTGGAGTCGGTCTTCAGTCGCTTCTGCCGAGCTCAGATCACGTCCATCAGCCAGACTTTCTGTTCGCCATAACTTTTGAGGCGGACCGAAAGGGGCTTTACCTCGAAGTCGCCAATGTCGGGAACATTGCGGGCGATGTAGGACTTCGCCGGCGGGCAGACGCTGCAGAGACGGCTGGCCAGGTTAATGGGGCGGCCGATGTAGTCCTGATCGATGGAAATTCTGCTCGCGAGGCCGAAACTGACGCCGGATCCGATCCCTTCCGGTGCGCCGTGGGTGAATTCCGCTCCCCGCGCGAGGCTCTTCCAGGTCATGGGCATCTGTTTGAGCCCATCGAGGCAGGTCTCGATGGCGATGCGCCGGTCTTTGGCATTGGTCTGCCAGACCGCGAGTACGCCGTCGCCGAGGAATTTCACCAACTCCGGCGGATAGCGCTTAAACCCTGTCCGGACCATATTGTAGAAGGCGGTCATGAGGCCGCAGGTGTAGGGCGATTCGATGTCGGGTTGCTCGCAAAAGGATGAGAAACCGCGGATATCGATCACGGCCGCGAGAATTTCACAGGGAAGTCCGTATTCAATCTCCGCCTCGTCGTCCTCCGCAAAGGAGTAACCGCTGTAAATAAAGTCCTCGAACTGGTAGATGAGGAGTTTGGTGTCGGTATCGGTATAGAAATGGAGGCCCGCTGGCTGGAAATCATGCGATTGCGGCAGGTATTCCATTTTCGCGTTACCGTAGTCGCCCGGTTCACTGTTCGGTGAAAGGTAATAGCGGGCGACGTAGCGCCCGACATCATGCTTCTGCAATGCGATCAGGCGGAGGACCTTGGAAAGGTCGCTCTCGTTTTCGCAGATGGGTCCACTGAAGCCGTCGATGGAATAGAGGATGGTCCGATACTTCGGATGGACCCCAAGGTAATGGCTGCAGATATCCCAGAAATCGCGGAAATCCAGATGCGGAATGGAGTAATGGCGGTGAATCAACGGCATGAGGCGCGAAACCTGGTTCTACTATTGCAACCGCCACCATCGGGGGCAAGCGCGAAGCTTCAGTTGTATTCGCGCTCGCGCCGGGCCTTGCGGCTTTCCTTGAAAACGAGCTGGAACATGTGCACGGCGAGGAAAAAGACACCGGTCAGGCAGGCGGAGGTGAAGCCGGCGACAGTGTATTGCACGGCCTGCGTTTCCGCGGGGACGAAGGGCAGGAGCAGGCGCGTGAAGACGGCCCAGAAAACGAGAGCGAGGAGCACGCTCAGTCCGACAAAGCGTTTGCTGGTGAATTCCGCGTAATGATCTTCCGCCATTGCAGGAAAAGGTGGTCAGCCATGGGTGCTTGTCCACTTCTTTTTCGTTCTAGCCTGACCGGGAATCCGAACTCAGGATTTTGAGAGCTTCGGTCGACTGGCCCCGCGCCTCTGCGAAGAACCACTGCTGGGCGAGGCCGGCGCCCGGGCCAAAGTGGATACGGGCAAACGTGGCCAGTTGTTCACGGGGCCAGCGGGCGATCTCCGGGTAGTGACCGGCCAGCGCTTTCGCGATCCACGTGTCGACAGGAAAGGCTTCCCCGCGACCGACTCCGAAAAGGAGGACGCAATCGGCAACCTTGGCCCCGACTCCCGGAAGCTGCTGCAGCCAGTCCCGTGCCTCCCGGTAGGGCAGGGAGGCGAGTCGGTTCGCCCATTCCGGGTCCGCGGCGAGCCGCCGCGCGGTGGCAAGCACATTGGGCGCGCGGTAACCAAGTGCGCAGGCCCGGAGCGAGGATTCGGAGACCGTGGCGAGGCGCTCCCATGACGGCAAGGCCCGCAGGCCCGTTCCTTGAATGGGCTCTCCGAAGGCCGAGGCAAGGCGCTCAAGCATGTCGCGGATCTGCCGGATGCGCTTGTTGGAGCTGCAGAGAAAGGCGAGCAGGGTCTCCTCCAGCGGTTGCGCGAGAAGGCTCAGGCCGCTCCATTTCGCGGCGAGGCGGTGGAGGACGGGGTCGGCCGCAAGGGGCAACTTCCGCGCCCATGCGCGACTGCGCCCGCGCGCAAGATAGGCTGCCACGCTGTCGGCATCGGTACCGGTGGGACTGCGGAAGCTCAGGACGCCGCCTTCGTCGCGTCGCAGGTAAACCGCGTTCCGTTCCCAGATCCCCAGCCATGCGCCTTCCCCTTCGCGCCAGAACCAGCGAAAGGCCTGTCCCCCGACAAGGGTCTCCGCGAGGGCGGTTTCGGAGATCAGTTCCTCACCTTCAAGGGGACACCACCCCTTCCCGCTCATGGCATCGCGTAAAGGAAACTTTTGTAACGTGCGATGACCGTATCGGCGCCGTCGCGAAGCTCGAGCTTCCAGGAAAGCGGGCGGACGTCCTTGCCGCCCGGCCAGTCCGCGCCCGTCAGGCCAAGGTAGAGAACCCGTTTCTTCAGCTTGCCCGCAGGCAGTTCCCATGCGGCAGTGCGCGTCTCCTTGCCGTCGGTGGCGATATACTCGAGCCGGGCGGTGCGGGCCGTTTCGGGAGCGTCGGCCATCTCGAGGATGAAATACCAGCCGCTGGCGTTCCCGGCGTCGCTGCGCACCACCGCGCGGTAGCCCTGACCCTCGCCAAGACCGAGGACCTCCCGCAAACTGCGGATATCGCCGGCCGCGAAATACTGCGCGTGTGCCTCCCGGATCAGCCCTTCCTCCGCTACCGCCAGCGGGAGGAAAAGGAGGGAGAGAAAGAAAGGGAAGCGCGCCTGCATCAGAAAAAGGATGTCCCGCGAGGAGGCCGTCCTGTCAATTGGATTATGCCCGGCGCCTCCCGTAGCGAACGAGCGAAAGCCGTTCGGATGTTCGTAGCGAACCAGCGACTGTGGACCGGCGCGCCTCTCAAGAGCGCATGAAACTGAGCTTCTCGTAGCGGTCCTTCGGGATCTCGGCGAGGAAGCGGCTGGGGAGGAGGCGCTGCACGCCGCCGCGCCCGGCGTGGATCATGGGGAAGGAAATCCACAGCTCGTTCATCGCCCGGGTGACGGCGACATAAAAGAGCCGGCGCTCCTCCTCGACGTCCCCTTCCTCGATGGCGCGCTTCAGGGGCAGCCATTCATCGGCGCAGGAAATGAGGAAGACGACGGGAAACTCCAGGCCCTTCGCCTGATGGATGGTGGTCATCCGCACCGCCCGGTCGTCCGGTTCGATCTGCCGTTCGGAGGTCTCGTTGTTCACGAGCGTCAGCTGCGCCAGCATCTCCGTGAGGGTGTCAAAGCGCGAGGCGTAGCCGACGATGCTGTTCAGGTCGTCCTGCCGGTTGTCCCAGTCGGGATAGACGTTGCGGATGTAGTCGCTGTACCAGCCGTTGAGCAGGTGCTCCACGACTTTCGCCGGCTTGGCGTTTTCCTGCAGCAGCGGCTGGCATTCGCGCAGCGTGGCGATCAGGCTCTGGTAGTCCTGCC